>JAKSBL010000086.1 GCA_022361115.1 Spirochaetota bacterium
GGTTATGATTAGAACGAAAGAGTTTTCCACAGATGATTCATTGGAAAGCATTGCATATATGGATAATTTTGAAACGGTCAGTTCTTTTACAAAGGCTCAGAGCCTTTTTCGATTGATAAGAAATAATGGTTACGGAAAACCACTCACTTCCTTTGATCTTTTTCTTTTTGATGTTCCTATTACACTAGGGCTGCGGATAAAAATCTGATTTAGTACGAAGCTGTTTCAGAAATAAAAAAACTTTCTTTGGAATTTACTTTACCATCTTAACGAATGCAGCTACCTCGGGCAATAAAATTTAGGCCCTCTTTTTTTAAGAAATATCTGATTTTTGACGATTGATAAAGAGAGGTTTATTCTTTAAAAGTAAGAAGTATTAACTCATTACAATGTCTGTAATGACTATCATACTTGAAATCAATATTTCAATACTATGCTTTTTGATAGACTATATTTTTTTATTCCAATTTTTATGTTAATTTAGGTTAAACAGAAATTTGACTTGGCAAGTCAAATTTGGGAGATGATATGAAATTTAAACATACTATTACTTTATTATATTTACTCCTTTCAATGATACTTTTTGTATTGTTAGTCGTTTTTATGATTAACTTTCTCAATAATATGATGAAAACTAATGAAAATACCATTAAAACCGAGCTTGCCAATATTAAAGGAATTCAAATAAGAGAAACTGTCGGCATAGCTTATAATAGACTTTTATCTCTCAACACACAAATGGAATACGAATTAGCTCAAATAGAATCAGAAACAGAAAAAGCAATACTGATTAACCGTTATAAGGCAAGGGCAGTTGCTGAGCTTTCAGAATATAAATTTGATGGCGGTGAAAGCTATCTTTATGGAATAGATCAGTCAAGCGGAAATAATATTTATTTATTTCATAGTACTCAGCCCTTTATTAAAGGAATGGTTGTTGATTTAGAAGATATTGATCCAAAAGTTCGAATTCCATATATGCAAAAAATATTTGAGAAAGCAAAAGAACAGTCACCAAATGTTAGATATGTTAAATATTACTCTGAGACGGAATCTGCAGATCAGTATGTACTGAAAGTAGTCTATCCAAAGTATTTTGCACCCTGGGACTGGATTATTCTTGGAGAATATTCAGAAGCTGTTGTAAATCGATCCTTTGCAGATATTCACACAAGCTTTTTATCCACTCGCAATTTTAACTTCCTTTTATTGGGTATAATTAGTTTGATTCTTATTATATTATTTTGTTTTTTAGTATTTTATATTTTAAATAAGATGTTAAATCCTTTAAAAGTTATTTCTGATAATGCTTTAGAAATCTCAAGAGGAAATATTGTTAATTTTGAAAATGATATTAAAAAAATAAATAAAGATGAAATTGGGCGGGTGATTTATAGTTACTCTAAAATGATTGAGAATTTTAGTTTAGATATCGTTGAAATAAACCGGTACATTACTCGCTTTGAAACACTCATTGAAGAAAACGATACCTATCACCAATCACTTTTGCAAATGATTGATAAGGAAATGGAAATTGTGCAGAAAATATCGAGTACTTTAGATACCTCCTTAAAAGCCATGTCTTCTGTTTCTGATGATTCAGTTCTCATCCGGAAAGCGCAATTTGATTCAGAAATAACGGAAGAAAATTCTCTGGTTTTAGATGAAA
>JAKSBL010000261.1 GCA_022361115.1 Spirochaetota bacterium
AATTAAGAATAAAATTATTTGGTAATCTATTAGGAATATAAAAATATATCTGATGAAAAACCTCGGGATGTGAATCAAAATATTGTTGATAATATTGGAGGATTTGAGCATACTCTATTTTACCATCAATCAAAAAAGAAGCGGATCATGAGGCGCTTCGAGTGTTCCCTCAACTGTTACATTGCACGTGCTTATAAAGATGTATGCTGTGAACATCTACTCTGCTTTGTGGGAATTGGCGCTATATCTTCTCAAAAAAATATTTTATATTTTAAGTATTTCTGATAGTATATTGAGGTTCGTGCTTTAACAATCGAACTTAAAATGACGAATAATTATAATTTGAGTTGCTTAAGGAGCTGATTTTGCTGGATAAGGATTACACTTTTCAATTAAAGTTTCAAGTAAGAGATTATGAATGTGATATGCAGGGGGTGGTGAATCATTCGGTTTATCAGAATTATCTGGAGCATACCCGGCATGAGTATTTAAAATCTGTTGGATTGGATTTTGTGAGAATGAATGAAGAAGGGATTATTCCACATGTAGTTCGGGTAGAGATAGATTATAAATTACCTTTGATTAGCGGAGATGAATTTATTAGTTGTTTAAATGTACAGTTGGAAAGCAAAATCAGGATTGTTTTTTATCAGGATATCTATCGTTTATCTGATGAAAAATTAGTAACAAAAGGTGTTGTAACAGGTGTTTGTTTAGTTAATGGCCGTCCGAGATTACCTGAATCAATTGCTGATTTATTAAAAAAATAAGATCATTTCTCCAGATTTACCCTTGCTAATCTTAATGAGTTACCAACTACATTAATGGAACTAGCTGCCATAGCTATTTCTGCTATAGCTGGATGAAGAAGGCCCATGACTGCTAACGGTACTGCTATGATATTATAGAAAAATGCCCAGAATAAGTTTTGTTTGATTTTCTGAAAGGTTGCTCTGGATAAGCGGATGGCTTTTACTACACCGATTAAACTGCCGGAAACCAGAGTAATGTCTGCAGATTCAATAGCAATATCGGTTCCTGTGCCAATAGCAATCCCTACATTAGCCTGTTTGAGAGCCGGGGCATCATTAATACCATCACCGACCATTGCAACCGTTTTTCCCTGTTTTTGTAAGTCTCTTACAATTTTTATTTTATCTTCTGGTAATAATTGAGAAAAAACTTGATCAATACCAACCTTATTTGCAATAGCAGTAGCTGCCTTTTCGTGATCTCCAGTTAGCATAACTGTTTCTAATCCAATTTGCTGAAGGTCTTTAATCGCTTGAATCGAGTCAGTTTTAATGGTGTCGGCTATTCCAATTACTCCAATAGTTTGCTGGTTTTTAGCCGTTAAGATAACTGTATATCCTGATTTTTGATATTCTGCAATTTGAGTAGTAAAATTTTCATAATTGAGTTTTTTTTGTTGAAAAAAATGGATACTACCTACAAGTATATCTTCATTTTCAACCTTGGCAATAATTCCTTTACCTGAAATTGCCTGGAATTGATTCGTTTGAATCATTGCTATGTTTTGATCTTCAGCTTTTTTTATAATTGCTCTTGCCAGGGGGTGTTCACTTAATTTTTCTACACTAGCAGTTAATTGGAGAAACAGCTTTTCATCTATATTTGTTTGAAAAGCTACCACTTCCGGTTTCCCCATAGTGATAGTGCCTGTTTTATCAAATACAATTGTTGATAATTGTCGAGAAGTTTGAATTGCTTCTCCATTCCGTATTAAAATTCCGCTGGTAGCACCCTTTCCCATTCCAACCATCAGTGCTGTTGGAGTAGCTAAGCCCAAAGCACATGGGCAGGCAATGACTAGAGTGGCAATGGTTGCAAATAATGCCATGGATAAATAGGATCGTTCCAGGTTAATCCAGGGCAGAGTTTGGCTAAATAATTGTAATACTGATTTACCTGCTTCTGGAAATAATAACCAGAATAGTAAGGTTAATAAGGCAGTGATAAAAACAATCGGTACAAAATAGGAGGTTACCTTATCTGCAAATGCCTGAATGGGTACTTTAGAACCTTGTGCTTCTTCAACCATTTTGATTATCTGTGCTAAAAATGTATTTTTTCCTGTTTTTTCAATCTTAATGATAATTGAACCTTGTTGATTAATCGTTGCCCCAATTACAGAATCTCCTGTTTTTTTGTCAACTGGTATGGATTCACCAGTGGCAATGGATTCATCTATGGTTGTTTCACCCTCAATAATGATACCATCAACAGGGATTTTTTCTCCAGGTCTCACTCGTACCCGATCTCCGACAATCAGTTCATCAACACCAACTTTAATTTCAGTATTGTCCTCTTTCAATAAATTGGCACTTTTTGCTCCTAACTCTAATAACTGCTGAATAGCTTGGCTAGCTCTTCCCGTGGCTTTTTCTTTTAAATAATTACCAATAAAGTTGATACTCATAATCATGGCACCAACAACAGCAAAATTTTCTATTTCCATACCAAGGAGCCTTAAAATGCCGGTAGAATAGGCGGCTATCGTACCAACCCCAATTAAAGAATCCATATTAAAACTGAAATTTTTAAAAGCACCCCAGGTAGATTTTATAACAGGAAATCCTATAATAAAGATTACCGGAAAAGTAAAAATAATATCTAGGTAAAAGGCAAAAGTTGGATTAATTAAAAAGATTCCTCCCAGCATTTCAAATAGCATTTTTATAGTCAAAGGGAGTGTGATAACCCAGGCTATGCTTAAACGATTTTTTTCTTGTTTTAAAAAATCCTTAGTTTTGTCCTCTTTTTCTGCAGCATCGATCAGTTGATAACCCAATTCCTTGACTTTTCTTTTGAGAATAGCTGGTTCCAGTTGATCATTGGTATTGATGATGGCACTTTTATCTGTGAAATTTACTTTAACATTGATAACACCAGCCATTTTTGCCAGGTTTTTTTCAATATTAGCAGCACAACTCGTGCAAGACATACCAGCTACCTGGAATTTTAAAGAATTGCTGTGGTTTTCTTTTTGTGGAATTCCATCATAGCCGGTATCCTGGATGAGTTTAATGATTTGCTCATCAGAAACCTCTTGATTCAAAGTGATAAAGGCTTTTTTACTGGTAAATTGAACATTTGCTTTATTAACAAAATCAGCTTTATTTAAAGCTTTTTCTAAATTAGCTGAACAGGAAGTACAGGACATTCCAGTTATATTATAAATTTTTTCTTTATTTTGCATATTTTTCTCACAGAGATTTTGAAATTAATCCATTGTATATCAGCAAATATAATGATTTTTTTCTAGATATTCAAGAGAAATTCCCTCAAACAGAAAGGCCTCTGTCCATTGCTAAAAGTTCTTTATTAATTTTAAACAGTTGAATGATATTTAATCATCAATTCATTACCTAAAAATTTATTTTCTCTTTTCTCCTATTGCTGGGCGATCAGGGAAAGAATATTGGTATAAAAAATCCCTGTATTAATTATCAGGTTATACAGGGATTTAAATTAGGGAGGAGTAAAGTGAAGACTACTCTACTTTTTTTCGTGAATGATCTTATAAAATAGTATAGCAATGTAGTATGAAGCAAATTTGAAAGTAATTTGAAAATGCTAGAAAGGCTGGTCTTCGCCTTTGATTTTTCTTTTGTGTTTGTACATTTTGTCATCAGCTTTTTTCATGAGTTGTGAAAAAGTGATTTTTTTATTTCGCCGAATAGCAATACCAATTGCAGAGCTGGGGATAATGTATTCACTATCGGAAGCTTTGATTCTGCTCTTTGATAGAAACTCATGTAACTTTTCTGTATAGTTTGTCACTTCTTCATAAGAGTTTTTTATCAAAATGACTAAAAACTCATCACCCCCTAATCGAATATGAATAGCATCTTCTGGATAGATGGTTTTTAAGGCAGTGGCAAAGGTTTTTAACAGTTCATCACCTACGGAATGACCATAATTATCATTTGCTTCTTTTAGATTGTTAACATCACATAAAACTATTGTTTGGGGGAAATGCCAGTAATTAATGTTTGGATAAACTTTATCCTGTAAAAAATGACGATTGTAAGCTTTGGTCATTGGATCTTGTAAAATGAGTTTTTCTTGGGCTTTGAGATTTTCAACTGCTTCTTTACTTTTAGCAAGTTCAATAAAAATTCTAATGAGAATAAAGATTAAAATAGTAATTGTAATGATTAAGAGAATTACAATAATGAGTAATTGGCTAATTCTTTCTCTGGCTGTTTTTATGGGAACACTGGCAAAGCCCTGATTCATGATTTTTTCTAAATCAAGCAGGGGAAGTGTTTTATTTATGATGGAAGCTAACTCTGGCATATTTTTAGAAACACCAAAATAAATAAAAGAATCAGAGCTGGTTTTTCCTTTTTCCTTTATTTGATGGAGTTCATTACTGGTTATATAAAACCTCATAACAGTTGGATTTTCAATTAAGTAGTCAGCTTTTTTTCTAGCAACTAATTGTAAGGATTCTTTAAGGTTTTCTGTAATGATTAGTTCATAATGTACCAGATTTTTTTTTAACAATTCCAGATGCCAGAAATCTTTAATCACTGCTATTTTTTTGTTTTCCAGGCCATATATATCTGTAACAAAAGGTTGATCTACATGACCATATATCATATCCCTTTCCTTTAAGAGGGGTTGGGGATAAAAAAAATGGATAAGCCGGTCATCGGTTTTTGCAATATTCAATAAATGAATTTCCCCTTTTAGGGCTTTCTCATATAGCACATGAAAGGACCCTGGGGCTGGAATGAACTCTATTCCAGTAAAATTAGAAATTTCCTTAATAATTGCGCCATCAATCCCCAGGTACTTACCATCATGATAATAATCAAAAGGGAGATAATCTTCAGTAACGCCAACTTTTGCTTTTCCGACAGTAGTTATCCAGTTCAATTCTCTGGGAGTTAGGTTCATCACCTGATGATTATATAAAATGTTGACCTTTTTAATAATTTTGTCAATATCCTTTTCAATTAAGTATTTAATGACTTTATCAATAATGTGATAGAGTTTTTCATCTTTTTTCTTCACTGCTAAGGTCATATCTGAAGTAATTTTTGAGATATCTGTAACTTTTTTTAAAGATGGATAATTATTGAGATAATCGTAGATAACATTTCCGCCAGAAGTAATAAAGGCATCAATTTTTTGTTGAGATAGAGCTAATAGTGCTTCATCCTGAGTATTAAAATGTTTATTTGTGTATTGTATATTAAAATAGAGTTTCGGAAACAAATCTATTACAATATCATCTTGGAGAAAACCAATGATTTTTTCATCAATGTCACTGATGACTTGAATATCAGATTTTTTATGTGTTAATAAAGTATAAGGTACTTGAAAGAGGGGAGGGGTAAACTGCATTATGCGTTGTCGTTCTGGTGTGGCATTTGCTCCATAAAGAATATCTATTTTGTCATTAATAAAATCCTGATAAGCTTCAGACCAGGATTTGTCTTTTTGTATTTCAATTTTTAAACCTGAGTATTTGATTAAATACTCTCTCAGTTCAATGATAATACCATTTTCTTTGTCC
>JAKSBL010000050.1 GCA_022361115.1 Spirochaetota bacterium
AATAAGCCGGCAACAAAATATTCTTCAGCCACTTTGGGATCAATCTTTTGGATCAGGGCAAATTGTTTAGCCATTGCTCCTACACAAATGGAATGGCGCCAGAAACCCTGCATGTCTAAAGAGGTGAAATTTTTTTGCTGATTCATTGTGCTGATAACGGCTGTGGATAACACAAGATTTTTTACTGTGTTAATGCCTAACATAATGATAGCTCTTACAATAGAAGTGATCTGATTTGGCAACGAATAGTAGGCAGAATTAATAAGTTTCATTACTTTGCCTGTCAAAACCGGATCTAATGAGATAATATCATTTAATTTTCTAGCATCAACATTTGGATCCCGAGCAACTTCCAGGATTTTAGTTATAGCAACAGGCAATGGAGGCATAGCTTGAATAAAACGATTTATTTTTATTTGTTCTTTTTGTCCAATCATATAAAAACTTTCAGCACTAGTATATCACTTTTCTTAAATATGCACAGCAATTTTATAAAAATCAATGACATTTTAAAAAATATATTAAATAATGGTAAGGTTCTTTTCTTTAGTTATAAAGCTAAAACAATTTATCTATTTTATTACAACTGTATCTCCCCAATTATATTACTAATAATATAATTACCAGAAAAAATTAGAATTTGCAAGAAACAATTATAAAATTGAAATGAAAGAAAAGATTTTATAGCACTTTTAGTAATGGTGTAGATTATTGTTTTTTGGAAAAATTATAAATGGTAATTTTAGTGTACTTCAAATAGTTGAGAGAGATAAAAGGTAAGTAAAAGCAGGCGATACTATCACTATTTCTTATAAAAGGTGATGCTCAATAGCATATTTGATAATGTCAGCATTATTGTTAAAGTGAAGCTTTGTCATTAACCGTTGTCGGTAAGTTGAGATTGTTTTAGGACTTACATAAAGTTTTTCGCCAATTTGAGAGGGGCTTAATCCTCTGGCAATCAAAATTAATATTTCCAACTCCCTGTCAGAGAGAATTTCATGAGGCACTGTTCCATTGGTTTGTAAATCATCCAGAAGATTTTCTGTCATATCTTCTGAAAGGTATTTTTTCCCTCCATATACTTTACGAATAGCTTTAATGATCTCTTTTGGGCTGGAGTTTTTTGTTACATACCCGGCTGCGCCAGCTTTCAAACAACGCAGAGCATAATCTTTTTCATCATAATTACTGAGGATTAACACTGGCATTTTTTTATTAAAATCATGAATTTGTTTCAGTGTTTCCAGACCATCTTTACCTGGCATACGTAAATCCAGTAAAACTACATCGCCTTGCTCCTGTTTAATACCTGTTAATAATTCTTCACCACTGGCATAACCATTTAGAAAAGTAATGTCATCTGTTTGCTTTGTAATAGCTTCAATAGCTATCCGTATGATTTCATCATCATCTGCAATTAAAATTTTGATCATGTTTACCCTGGCATGATTTTGTGAAATATGGTATTGACACCATAATTATAATTTTTTTTAAATTACTCAAAGTTTTTCTAGAAAAATGGTAATTTGCAGCTTATCATTTCGTTAATTTAAGAAAATGAATAAGAACAAGGCAATTTAATTTTTACAAAACTCAATAATCTGGTCAATAATCTGGTCAATATCCAATACTAAATCGGCACCACCAATTTCAATTGCTGCTCTCGGCATACCAAAGACAACACAGGATTGCTCATTTTGTGCGATAGTGGAACCACCTGCCTCCTTAATCATTTTTAATCCTTCTGCACCATCTTTCCCCATACCAGTTAATAATATCCCCAGAGCATTTTTGCCTACATTTTCTGCTACAGATTGAAACATCACATCTACAGAAGGGCGATGGCGATTTACTTGAGGTTCTTTGGAATGGAGACATTGATAAAATGCTCCTGATCGGATGATTTTTAGATGATGATTTCCCCTGGCAATGATAGCCCGGCCGGTACTGATTTTATCTTGATCAGATGATTCTTTCACTTCCAGACTGGAAACCATATTTAAGCTATTACTGAATTGTGCTGTAAAACCTTCCGGCATATGTTGAGAGACAACAATCCCATAACAATTGATTGGGAGCCTGGATAAAATGTATCTTAAAACAACTGTTCCTCCTGTAGAAGCTCCAATAGCAATAACTTTATCGGTTGTTCGGCTTAACAGATGCTTTGAATCAATCGAACCTTTTTTTCCTTTTTGCTCTGATTTTTTGATTTCACTGGTAACTTTACGCAAATTTTCCAGATTAACAGCTGCTGCAGCTTTGATTGCACTGGTAATTCTTTCTTTTTCCTGAAATAAAAAATCTTTCACTCCCATTTTTGCTTTTGTAATGACTTCTACCGCTCCCAGTTGTAGGGCTTTCATGGCATTTTCAGAATTCTGTTCAGCTATGCTAGAGCAAACCACCACTGGTATCGGCCGTTGCTGCATGAGTTTTTCTAAAAAGGTCAAGCCGTCCATTCTGGGCATTTCCAAATCCAGGCTGATCACATCAACTTTATGAGAGTTTAAAATTTCAACCGCTTTATAAGGGTCTGGTACTGCATCAACCACTTCAATATAGGGATCATCATTAAGAATAGAGGTCATAAACTCTCGAATTAAGGCAGAATCATCAACTATCAGAACTTTTATCATGATTTTTCCCTTGCGATTTAAGCGAGCTTCTAGCGCGGTCGATTTTCAAAATCAGCATGATCTGGAATGAGAAAATAGGATTTAGAGAAGACTGCAACATGATCCTGCCGAGAATG
>JAKSBL010000506.1 GCA_022361115.1 Spirochaetota bacterium
ATAAATGGCTTTATACATTTCAATTCTGGTATATAAAGACTGGCTTTTTTCCTGACAGTGGTGTAGCTCATAATTGCGTCCCAGCTGTGATTGAAAAAAAGGACTCTTTGTCCAGCCTTTTTTAATAGCAAACCGGGCAAATCCAGGCAATTCCTTAATATTCTCTTTATCCAATACTAGTCTGAGATTGACAGGCAAATTATTTTGTAATGCCTGATCAATACCTTTTATGATTCTTTTAAAGGAGCCTTTTCCTCCTTTTAAAGGCCGTCTTTGATTATGAACTTTTTCCAATCCGTCCAGGGTTACCTGAATTTCTTTTATTTTATAGTTTTTTAACAAATCAACATAATCAGTTAAAGTATAGCCATTGGTAACCAGTGCTACACCCAGGGTCCTCTCCTGGGCTTTCTCTAATAAATAGGTTATATTTTGACGAACTTGGTCTCCAGGGAGGAGGGGTTCTCCTCCAAAAATGGTTATATATTTTTTAACCCCTGCAAAATGGCTATCAATATATTGATAAAATGCATCAATAATTTCTTTATCAGCCATATTGGCGTGATCAGAATATTCATCCTGATAACAATAACTACAGGCAAAATTACAGGCATAGGTCGGAACAAAAAAAATCTGTGTTTCTGAGTCTTCCTGCATATCTAAAAAATCAAGGTAAGCTTGTTTATAAAGTTTTCTTTCTTCATTTTCATCTTTAAAAAAATAACCTTCACCAGCTAACTTGCCATTTTTTAAAGCAGCTGTTTCTTCTGCATTGAGTAGATGGGCATTTCTTGTTAAAGGATTCATTAAGAAATATTTGGTAGAGTCTTTGATTTTAGAAAAAATATTATATTTGGAAAAATACACTCTTTTATCTCCTAAAGATTGAATGGGATGAAGGGGGGAAGCCCCCCATTTTTCCCATATCAGTCGTGGCAGCCAGCAACAATGGTAGATTGTTTAGCACAGCATTGAGCTGTTTTTTTGGCTCCACCTTTCTTTTTGCGGATTAGTGAAATCATCACCTTCTCCTATCTTGTATTTCCACAGCAACATGCTGGTGGTTTCTGACCTAAAATAGTAAAACTGGATACTTTGATTTTTCCTTTCTCATATGGATCACTCTCTTCCAGGATTGTAATCTCTTTAAAGCCTGCATTTTTTAGTTGTTCTAGATAAATATCCTTTGTGACAGATCCAGCCCAGCATTCAGCAATTGCTTGAGGATCATTTGCATATTCTTTTGGAACTGTTTCAGAAGCATAAATATCACTGACAACAAATCGTCCACCTTTTTTCAGGATTCTGTAAATTTCATTCCAGACTAATTGTTTATCTGTTGCATGATTGATGGTACAATTAGAAATAATCAGATCAGCTTTTTCTGTATCAAGTGGAAGTTTTTCCAGTTCCCCCTTTAAAAATTTGACATTTTTTACTCCCAAGCGGTCTGCAGTTTTTTGGGCTTTGGTTAACATTCCTCCGGATATATCAATTCCATAAGCAAATCCTTGTTCTCCTGCAGCTTCAGCCATACGGATGACATCATTTCCCCGGCCGCTACCTAAATCCACACAGATTTCTCCAGGCTGTGGGGAACTGTGATTTATTGCTCCACCGCAGGATAGGCAACAGGATTTTTCTGCTAGTTCACTGTAACGTACAGCGATTGCTTCTCTATATTTATTCATTTGTCCTCCTATAAAACCTTAACCAATTGTTTCATGGATTTTTTAACATTGATCATCTGTTGCTCAGTCAATCGTTCTGCAAATTTTTTTTCACACTTAATTTTTTCCTCTTCTACAACTTTAGTACAATCTTTTCCTTTTTTGGTTAAAGATAAGGAAATATTTCTTCTATCTTGGGGATTTTGATTACTGGTTATCATCTCTTTTTTTACCAGACTGGTGACAATGCGGCTGGTTCTGGATGGGGAAAGTTCCATGGCTTCTGATAATTTATTAAGGGTTAAATCTCCCTTATTGGAAAGAACTAATACTGCATGAACCTCTCTCAGTGTAAGATTATAAGCTTTGCCAATTTCATCCTCAATCTTACATTTTCTTTTTAATTCAATAATTAAATCTACTAATTTTATTTCCATATAAATTGTCCTTTATCTAATTGTTAATAACAATATTTGCTAGTAGCAAATTACTATATTACTGGTTATATGTCAAGTAAAATTATCATCTTTTAAAAACTATGAAAGTGTATGGTACCAGGCTGCGTATTTTTCAGCCATTTTTTCAAAACTTCCATCCCTTTGAATGGATGAAATAAATTCATCTCCATGAATCATCTTCAGGTCCTTAAAACCAAGTATAATTTCACCTTCATATCCCTGCTTTCCCCGTTTAAATGCCTGGTCAATGCTTTCCTCTAACTCTTTTGCACTTCTATTCACTGCTTCAGCCGTGGCATCGACATTAAAAGGTTGCATAGTGAGATCTTTAATAAATTCAAAAAATGTTTTACTATTCCCTGGTTGCCAGTAATATGATTTTAAGTCTGACCCAATTTGAGGATTATCTACTATGTAACCGTATTTATCTAGAAAATATTTTCTCGTTTGAAATACCCCCATTTGAGCGAGAACATAGGAATGATAGGCGGCAGAACTTTCACCCTTTAAAAGATGGGGGATACATAAGGTTGGACGATGAGCTTGGTTTCCTAAAAACATCTTTTTTTCTTCTTCAAGAACGATTTCTTTGATATGATGGGCTGTACATTGATTATCTGCTAATTCATAGATGGCCTTCTCTACAAATGGCACAATGAGCAATGTCCGGATAGTTAAAGGCAAGCTTTGTTGCTTGTTTTGAACAATTTTTTTGATGAGATTTTGCGACATAGGTTGTCCTGCTCTATTTCTAGGATATTTTAGTAACCATTCTGGATCTCCCAGCAGATTATCCATAAATATTGACTGAACTTCAGCAAAAGCTCCTGAAGTTGGTGCGTATTCTTGACTAAAACAAGGGGAGGGCATAACAATATTGGAAAAATGAGCAGCATGTCCACCCTCATGAAAAAAAGTTTTTAATCCTCGCATCCCTCCGCCTAACTGTCCAGGAACAGCATTAGAAGTAAATTGAATCACTGCAGGATAGGTTTTTCCGTCTTCATAATAAGGAGGTTGGGGAGCATGCATAAAACCATTTTCATATTTACCTGAACGGGCAATAAGATCCAATGTTAAATTAGCCTGCTGATAATCGATCCCCAGGGCAGTGAAGGTTTTACCCCAGTAAAGGAGGGCATTCTCAAATTGCAGATAAGGATCGGTTTCCATTGTCAGATCGCCTTGATGATAGTAAATAGTATTCCAGCCAGTCAATGCATTTTCACCATATTGTTGTTTTTGTCTATCAAAAACAGTCTTTAAACCTTGGCGAGTCTTTACTTCTAAATCTTGCAATATAGTAAATAAATCTTTTTTAGAAATCCCTTCTGTTAGATTAGCCTTATAGTCATAATAATCACTAAAACCCATTTTTTTTGCAAATTTATTCCGCTCTTTGATTAGCTCAATATACCCATGATCCAGGATAAAATCACCAATCTCTTTTAAACCTTGCCAGGCAGCTTTACGATATTCTTCTTGTTTGTGATTTTGACGGATCAGTTGTAGTTTTGCATAGCCACATTCGGTGAACTCTTGGGTTTGAGGATCAAGGTACCCCAGTGTTAAGTTTTTTCTTTTTTCTAAAATTTTTCCTTCCAGCTCAATATTGTGTTTGGCTATTTTTTGACATTCTTCTTCTACAATTGTATTTTTTTCAAAAAATCTTTTCCAGCCTTGTAAAGCAAGATGAGCTTCCTTATTTTTTTCTTTTTCAAGGGCCTTTTCAATAGTAGGAAGGTAGGAAGGATCATTGATAAATTTTTTAAAAGAAATCTCTAGTTTCTCAAGTTCTCCTTTTTTAGAATCAGCAAGATTCATAAAGGTGTGCCAAAAAGCTGTTTCTTTGGAAAGGTGGAGTTGCATAAATTTATTATTTAGTTTTTTATGGAGCATGAATTATCCTTAAATTGGATGTATTTTAATGGATAGTTAAAATTTACCAGTAACTGAATTATTTGATTAAGAATGTATCCTAAAAAAATGATAGGCCAAATTCGAATCACTGTCAATTAGAAAAGAGAGAAAACTTAGGTTGTGATTATATGCAGTAGAAGCAAATATGTTATAAATTACGTGCCTGGCACAGAACTTGTTTCATACCTGTATTTGTGTGCCTGGCACCAAAATATTGCTTACAAAAAAAATCAAAAAACTTATCCCAATTTGTCAGTTAGGAGCTGTAAAAATTCCAGCCGTGCAGTTTTGGGGATAGCAAAAAATCGCTGATAGGCGGTGATTGGCAAAAAATTAAAAATCGGTTTGCGATCTACTTCAAGATGGATAACAAAAAGAAAAATTATACGCATTTCAGTATAAAAATTATTCTTAGTTATTTCAAGTCGATTCAAAAATGAAATAAAGATTACCAGCCAGTTTTTTAGTTATTTTAAAATCCATTCCTTCCAGATAGGATTTTAATGTGTCATTCTCTTTTTCTACTTTTCCTTCCCGGATAACTTGTTCAATCAACTTCC
>JAKSBL010000395.1 GCA_022361115.1 Spirochaetota bacterium
GACCTGGCTTCAGATAATACAAAATACGGGGGATTAAATTCTTTAGTAAAGCTGGAAAAAATCTATGTTGATATGATTAAGTATGAAGAGCCGGGGAGTGAAGGGTATGAAGAAATTGAAGAAAAGATTATTAAAACAATTTTATTGCTGGGAGATCATTATAATACTCTAACAATTATGGATCAAAAATGGCATTTAACTGCTGCAGAATGGTTACTGGAAATATTGCGCAAAGGGGTAAGCCGGGAAGAATATTATCAATTTTGTAAAAAAATAATGGAAAGGACCGCATCAGAAGGATATGCTGACATGGTGATGATCCATCGGACCTTAGAAATGTATCGTGAAGGAAAAAAGGAAGAGGCTCTGGCCATTTTGACTAGTTTTAAACCAAAGCACAATTTTAAAAGGAGTCTGAGGATTAATGATTGGTTATCTGAAAGCAAGTTAATTCCTGATTCCATGGTTTATCAATATAATTATTCTAAGAAAAATCAAAAGTAAAGGATACATGAAATGGTCATTAAAAATGCATTGGTTGTCGTTGATATGCAAAAGTATTATATAGAACCTCAATATGATTTTTATCGTTATTTTGAGGAAAGACATCCTGGTTCAATGAATTATATTAGCTCCCGTTGTAAAAATCAAGTTATACCAAATATCAAAAAATTGATTGATTATTTCAAAAGCCAGCACCTTCCTGTGATCTATTTAAAATTGGCCAGCAGACAGGAAGATCATAAGGATCTACACCGTTTTTTCTATAAAGAGTATTTAAAAGCTAAACAAAAGGGGTATAAAAGCTTATATCCTCTGATTGATGAAAAATCGTCAGAAGTGGTTGATGCTATTAAACCAGCAAATGGTGATTCTGTATGGGTCAAAGCTACCTTTAGTGCTTTTTCCAGTACAGATATAACTCAATTTTTAGAGAAAGAAAAGATCAATTGCCTCACTTTTTGCGGTCTGGCAACGAGTCAATGTGTAGAAACTACGGCTAGAGATGCTTCAGATAGAGGTTTTAGTACTATTTTGATCGATGATGCCCAAGCAGATTATTCAGAACAAATCCATTTTGCTTCTCTCTTTGCTTCTCAAGCAGTATGTGGTGCCTGGATTGCTAGTACCAATGACTTTGTAAAACAAGCCAATCAATACTATGAGCAGATTATTCAGACAGAATATTGAAAAAATTATGAGTAAGGATCAAAAAAAACGGATTCTGGTTGAATATCTGCAATGGTTTTAGAACCTGTTAAGAGCATAATTTTTTGTAGTTCTTGCTGATATTTTTCGACCAGAACCTTTACGCCCTGGACACCGCCTCCCATGACTGCAATGGAAAAAGGACGGCCAATCATAACTGCATCAGCTCCTAATGCCAGGCTTTTAAAAATATCCTCTCCACTGCGGATTCCGCCATCTAAAACAATTTTTACTTTGTGTTTAACTGCTTCTACAATTTCTGATAATACTGAAACAGAAGAGGGGTGGCTCTGAGTAATCCGGCCTCCATGGTTACTGACAACAATGACTTCTGCTCCTGACTGAACTGCTGATAGAGCATCATCTTCACTCATTATTCCTTTAATCACAAAGGGGCATTGAGCAGCATCAGCTAATTCTTTTAATTGAGGAACGGATTTAGGAGCAATTTTTTGCTGCATCATATCCATGGTTACAAAACCCACAGCAGCATCGACATCAACTCCTACAAAATGAAGAGGAATCGAATTTGAGTCCTTTATACGTGTTAATATATCAGATTGTTGATCTCTTGGTTTAAAAATTGCTCCTCCCCAGCCTTGGTTTTCTGCTAGAGCTTTTAATCCGACTTTGTAGAGGTCAGGTTGAGCCCCATCACCTACAAATGCAATAATACCTGCTTCTTTACACCCTTTTACTAGTGCTTCATCATAATCCAGTTCTGACATCATACCCCCTAAATTGATATCACAACCGGTGATTGGAGCAGCAATTACTGGAATTCTTAATTTCGTTCCGCAAAATTCAATTGCTGTAGCAGCCTCTTTAACCTCATGAATAGTTGTGGTTTCTATTACAATTCTGCTAAAATCCCGGACATTTCTGATAAAGGCTTCACCATTGCCAATTCCGCCTACACCTGGTATTTTACCCCGGCATTCTTTTCCGTTGCAAGCAACACAGGCATAACAACTGCGATTAAATTTTTCTCTGGCATGGTGGCGAATTTCATTCCAGGTTAAAGTTTTTTCACCATCTGTAATAATTTTTATGGTCTCTTGAAGTTTATTGACAGTTTGCCAGGCTTCTTCACGGGTTGCCCTGGCAATAATAAAATTCAGGGGTTTATCTACATTACTTTTAGGTTCAACAACTTCATCTCCAATTTCAGAATTTAAAAAAATGTTTAAAGTTCCGGGAATAGCTCTGGCTTCTTCTAGGCCTTGAATTTCCCGGATAATACCAGGTTTGGGAATGATCGTATGTTCGATGGAGACCCAGTCTTTAGTCGGAATCAAGTTGTGAGGCGGGTATCCCAAAGCAATATCAATAGCATTTTGAATCAGGTTCACTCCGCTAGCATAAGGAAAAGTATAGGCAGACATAAAGCCGCCAGATAAACGGGCAGCGATTTCACCAATTTTTGCCCCTTCGGCAGTAATTTTAATATCCCCTTTAGCTGCTCCCATATTAATCCCAAGAGCTCTGATTCCTTGCTTAAATACATCAATAGCATCATCCAATGTATTTTGATCTAAAGCAGAAGGCATAACATGGCCCATCTCAATAAAGTAAGGCTCTCTTTCAATGATTCGATCTGCCACACCAGTAATATGAATTTCATTCTCATAAACCAGAGCATCGATAGATAATTCCGCCCCTTTCATGTATTCTTCTGCTATTAATTCTCCTGAAGGACAGGCGTTTTTTGCATTGAGAAAAGCTTTTTCCAGCATCTCTGGATTTTCAATCTTCATTACTCCTCTTGCACCCATATTGTCAGAGGGTTTAATAACCAGAGGATAGCCGATTTCTTTTACAGCTCTTTCTAAATCACCCAGGCTCCAGCATTTAAAAAACTGAGGGGAGGGAACAGCATTTTCTTTAAAGCGCTGACGCATTTTTATTTTATTACTAGCCGCTTCTGCATTTTCAAATTTGATGCCAGGTAGATTTAAAGCATTCGCAACAGCTGCAACGGTCATGGAAGCGTCAGTACCAACAGTGAGTACCCCGTCAATAGGCTGCCTCTGGTGAAAATCTTTTATAACCCTGACGGTTCCTTCACAGTCACGAGTAGAGACTACTAATGGGTAATCTGCCAGGCTCATACCTGGAGCTTTCTCATTATAATCGGTCACCACAGTGGTTAGTCCGATTTCATTGGCAATTTTTATTGCCGGAACCTGCATAATACCAGCTCCAATTAGTAATAAAGTTTTGTTCTCATAGTGGTTCATAATCTCTCCCTTAAGTCCCAGAAGTGTTGTTAAAAAAACAGAATTATTCTTTAATTTTCGGAGTCCTTTGAGTTTTATGAATGATTTATTTGTAATATTTTCTGATTTGAAAAAGGCATTGATTTCGATTATTTAAGAATGATTCTTACTTCCCGTTCCAATTGAATACTTTTTTCTTCCTGTACTTTTGATTCAATCATATTGATTAATTGCAAAACATCATGAGCTTTTGCATGGCCCATATTAACAATGAAATTTGCATGCTTATTGTATATACAGGCATCCCCAATTCTTATGTTTTTTAAACCAACAGAATCAATTATTTTTCCGCTAGGAATACCAGCTTGATAATTGTTCTTAAAAATACAGCCAGCTGACGGATAACGGTATTGGCCTTTGGTTTTTCTGTCCTTAATGTTTTTTTTATATGCTTCTAACACTGCTTTCTTTTTTTCTGGTTGAAATTGAAAAGTGATATCAATAATGATATAATCTGGTTGATTCATAAAAATACTTTGCTTATAAGCATAATTAAGTTGATCTTTTTTTAAGATCACTTCTTCTAGTGAATTATTAATAATAGTTACAGACTCAACTATTTCGCTGATTTCGTGACCATAAGCCCGAGCATTCATGTAAACAGCACCACCGATGCTGCCAGGTAAGCCTCCACTGAATTCTAATCCGCTTAAAGACTTTTTGGCTAAAAAACGGTTGATTTTTTTCATACTGGCACCAGCTTGCACAAGAATGCGGTGTTGATCCAGCATCATGATTTTATTAAGTTTTTGAGTTGAGATAATGACTGCTTCAATAATATCATCACCAAATAGGGTATTGGCTCCGCCACCTAATAAATAAAAAGGGAGATGTTTATTTTTAGCAAACTGTAAAGCTTCAATTAACTCTGCTTTGGAGCCAGGCTGGCAAAAATATTTGGCTTTGCCACCAATTCTAAAAGTATTCATCTTTTTTAAAGAGACATGTTGTCTGATTTGCATGGTTGATTTCTTTTTCTTTCTCATTAGTTTTGTTTTTCTTTGTATTTTCTGAAGATGTAGAGTTTAAGAATTCTTTTTAGGAATAGATATTCATCAAAATTTGCTTTTTGTTCATTTTTTAAGGGAACGATGATTGTATCATTCATTTCTTCAAATAAATATTTTTTAAAGTTTTCCTGTTGAAATTTATTAATTTCTTTTACCCTTGTGGAAAAATGTTTGTCTAACCGTTCTTTTAATACAGGATCAACTTTTTCCATGAGTTTTATAATGAGAGCTTTACGCCTTTCTTTTTTCTTTAAGGTTAATTCTTTAAATTCATGTTCCACCAGATAGGCAATTACATCCTCAACTTTTTCTCTCATAATTTCTGTTAATTCTGCACTGCTGAGGTTTTTTAACATACTGTCAATGATTATCTCTTTGATCCTGTCTTCCTGGTAAAATTCCAGGTTTAAGTATTGTAAAATTTGAATAACCTTATTTTCAATCTGGGTGAGTTTCTCGATATCCACATATTGATCGATTTCATCATTGATTTCTTCTAGCTCTTCAAACTCATCAGATTCTGGTTCCTGTTCTTCTTTTTTAAAGAATAAATCCTTTTGTGCTTGTAAAACATTTTCAAAATCTTCAGAAAACTCCACCAAAAAAGGATCATCAATGTAGCGAGCAAAATCTTCCATTTTGGATTTTTGTGAGATATCTTTATAGCAGCTTAAGACAATTTCTTTAATTTTATTTATATTGTGCATGATTGTTAAGAATTTCTTTTTTATTATTTTCGTCTCATTTATGGAAAATAATAATTTCTCGGAAAATCATAAGATAATTTCATGAAAAAGGCAAGTTTTTTTTGTTTAAGACCAGATGCTTGCACATATTTTTATTTAGGTATACAATTGAAGTGGTACATCTTACAATATATTTTATTGGTTGTTTTAGGCAAAAAAAATCCTGCCTTATTAAATAAAAGACAGGATTATAATGAGCGAGAAAGGGGATTCGAACCCCCGACGTTCACCTTGGCAAGGTGACACTCTACCACTGAGTTATTCTCGCATTTATTTGAAACTTGCGAGCGGGGAGACTCGAACTCCCACACCGCGAGGCACTAGATCCTAAGTCTAGCGTGTCTACCAATTCCACCACGCTCGCTAGATTTGAGCCGTAAAGGGATCGAACCTTTGACCCGCAGATTAAGAGTCTGCTGCTCTACCAGCTGAGCTAACGGCCCAATACAAAAATCGCGCTCGGCAGGACTCGAACCTGCGACCAATGGATTCGAAGTCCACTACTCTATCCAGCTGAGCTACGAACGCATGTATTTGAAGCCAACAGAGAATTGTAGACAAATGCTACAACTTTCAAGGCATTTTACCAATGTAGCCAGATCTCATTGATCAGCTGAGTATTATATATACCATAAATTATTTAAAAATCAAGCAATTTTTAAATAATTTCTCATTTTTAAAAATGGGTGATCGATGGGACTCGAACCCACAACAACCAGAACCACAATCTGGCGCTCTACCATTGAACTACGACCACCATGAAAATTCGCGCTGACGAGGACTCGAACCTCGGACCCACAGCTTAGAAGGCTGTTGCTCTATCCAGCTGAGCTATCAGCGCAACTAGCTATATTTCGGGATGGAGGGATTTGAACCCCCGATCTTCTGGTCCCAAACCAGACGCCTTAGCCGGGCTAGGCCACATCCCGTAATGTTCTTAGGTATATATCATGTATCAAGGAAATTGTCAATCAAAATATTGATATTTTAAGCGATAATTTTGCAAATTTCACAGAAGCTTTTTTTATTTTTAAGAGGCCTTAATCAGGGATTAATACAAATTTTCCAAAATGTTTTCTTTCCTGTAATTCCTTTTGAGCTGCTTTGATTTGGGCCAGTTTAAATGATTTTGATAGTAAAGGTTTGATTTCACCTCTTTCAATATAGGAAATCAAATTGGGAAAAACCGGCTCATCCCAGGCAGTGCATCCGATTAAAGTAATATCTTTTAAATACAGGGTTCGCATATCCAGTTCAACAATAGGGCCGGCAATAGCACCAGAAGAGACATAACTGCCACCTCTTTTAAGAAGTTTTAACATATTTCCAAACTCAGTTCCTGCTACATTATCAATTACTACGTCTATCGAACCTTCCCCTAATAGAGCCACTACATCATCTCCTCTGGCAATGGTTTGATCTGCACCTAGTGCTTTTATCTGATTGATTTTTGTTTTGCCTCCAACAGCAGTGACTCTGGCCCCTCTTCTTTTCGCTAACTGAACTGCAGCAGATCCAACGCCGCCAGAGGCGCCAGTAACTAATATATGGTCGCAGGACTTCACTTGACTACGATGAATCATATTTTCAGAAGTTCCATAAGCACAGGGAATGGTTCCCAGTTCAGCATCCCTCCAATTACATTGAATAGGAAAAACTTCACTTGCCGGAGCTTTTACATACTGGGCAAAGGCTCCATCAAAGTCACTCCCCATCCAGATGTTTTCCATGGAAGTAAAATTATTACTTCTCATACAGGGGCGAATCAGTACCCTTTTTCCTAGAGATTTTTCATGCCCTTTATCTGCTACTGCTACTACTTCACCGCAGCAATCGGTTCCCTGGATAAACGGGAAGGGGGTTTTTGTATTCCAACCTCCATCTGATTTTTTTTCCTCTTTTTCTACTTGTTTTTCAGAAAAATCTTCTGTCCCATTTTTTACAGAATCAGAGTACCAGCCTAATCGAGTATTGATTTCAGTATTATTTACTCCAGCTGCTAAAACTTTGATGAGAACATCTCCAGGCTGAATTACTGGTAGAGCAACCTCTCGATAAACTAACTTATCATAACCTCCATTACCCATTGTTAAAACAGCTTTCATAGTCCGGCTGGAATCAGTTATTTCAAAACGGTCTTTTTTATTATAGTCATTGAGATTAATGATCATTTTTTATCCTTATTATGTTTCAAGTCATATAAATAGTTGTATGAAAATAAACAGGGTTGGTCAATGGGATTTCTAGTGGTTTTTTTATTAAAAGTACAATAATTATAAAGAAAAATCATGATAAAGTGGTATTTTATTAATTATTAGGTAAATTCTATTTTTTTTTAGTAAAATAATTAATAGAGGGTATTTTTTTTCTTAAATCATTAATGATTTTGGTAAAAATTTTTATAAATTTTAAATGATTAATATTTAAGAGGTATATATGAAGAGAAATA
>JAKSBL010000239.1 GCA_022361115.1 Spirochaetota bacterium
AGTCTCTGTTTTTGGTCAGATACCTATTGCATTAATCCTGGCTTATATCATGTATCGAAGAATGGTAAAAGGGGCTAGTTTTTTTCAATCAATCGTTTTTCTTCCCCAGTTTCTTTCAACCATAGTAATTGGATTATTGTGGCGGAGATTTTTCACAGCAGATGGCCCTATTTCCCGATTAATCCAGCTTGTCACCGGAGATCCTAGTGCACAATTTACCCTGATGCTGGAAGCTAAAACCATTATGTATCCTATTGGATTTGTATTGATTTGGATGTATACCGGTTTTTACATGGTCGTTTTTTTAGCTAATCTGCAAAAAATGGAATCGACTGTTTTAGAAGCGGCTGCTATTGACGGAGCTTCGGAATTTCAAATATTTTCAAGGATTATTATCCCCCACTTAATGGGAACCATTGTAGTCTGTTCTATTCTGGCAATTGCCGGTTCATTAAGAGGTTTTGACTTGATTTTTTCCATGACCACTCAGGGAATCCAAAGGAACAATGCCATGGTATTGCCAATATTTATGTATATTACTGCCTTTCAAGACTATGCGAATGAGATGCGTTTTGCCTATGGTGCAGCGATTTCCAATGCAATTGTCTTAATTAGTGTTGGATTAATCTTATTTTCAAATTTTATAGGAAATTTATTTCAATCTAAAGAGGATTAATAAAATGGTTTTAGATATATTAGCCAAAAAGAAAAGAATCACCTTGGGGTCAATAGCAGCATATATTGTATTGCTATCCTGGCTTCTCATTACTTTAGTCCCTTTAATCTGGATGGCATACTCATCCTTTAAATCAAATGAAGAATTAATCCAGGATATCTATTCCTGGCCAAAAGATTTATTTGATAATAATAATGATGTTTATACAGTTATTGCACCACAACTCAATGTGGTTCCGGATTATGATGTTGAGAAAGATAAACGTCCCCGTCTCATTATTGAGTCAGCAACCATTTCTCCGGGTCGAAGAATTATGGTTCACTTTCTGGTAAAAGAAGATTTACCACCGGAAGTAGCTAATCTTAAGGCGGGTGATCAACTAGAGCTGAATCAGTTACCAAGGAGAATGCGTTTAGATATAAGCTCCAAGACTGTCTGGTTTAATTACCGGTCTGCTATCAAGACCGCACGATTAATTGCCAAGTTTTTTAATAGTGTGCTTTATGCTTCTCTGTCAACTTTTTTTATTGTTCTCCTGGGTTTGATGATTGGTTATGCCTTAGCCAAAATGCAGTTTAAAAAACTTTCCTTCATTATAATGGGATTAATTGGTGCAGGTTATTTAATTAGTATCAATTCCATCATTATTCCTCTGTTTTTAATGCTTTCAGCTGTCGGGTTAACAGATACCCACTTTGGCATTATTCTTGTTTATACTGCTTTTGGCATTCCCTTATCTGTTATGTTATCTACACAATATATTAAAGGCCTGCCGGACAGTTTAATTGAATCAGCCTATATTGACGGTGCCACACCTTTTCAAGCATTTTTTAAGATTATTGTTCCCATGTGTACTCCAGTAATGGTAACCATTAGTATTATCAGTGCTTTAGGAATCTGGAATGAATTTTTACTAGTACTCGTTATTGGTAGTTCAGAGGCAACCAAATCACTGCCAGTTGGTATTTTTTCCTTTTCCAGTTTAACTAGTACACAAATGGGTTGGCAATTAGCTGCATTGGTCATTGGAACTCTGCCAGCTATGCTTATATATTTTGCATTTAACAAACAACTCACCCAGGGAGTTGTTGCAGGTTCTGTAAAAGAATAACAAGAAAAAAAAGGCTAGAACTTTTTTTCATACATGTTTCTTTCTTTTTTAAAACCTCCTTACTTCAAAAACAAGAAACAAAAAGCGGTAGCTCTTATTATATTTACCGCTTTTTGGTTTCTTGAAAAAAGAATCATGATTTCATGTTCAAATGCAGCATAAGATTTTGACCAAAATCACTTTTTTCTATAGGCAAGAAATATCGATTAATATTATAAAATCTTATGACTTTTGACTTGACATAAAACCTAATTGTTATATAATCTAGTTTGATGAATCATTCACCGAACCCGGTTATGTAAAATCTAGAAATTAAAGGA
>JAKSBL010000605.1 GCA_022361115.1 Spirochaetota bacterium
AAACCGATCCAAAATATATTGGTTTTTTTATGAATGTACGGCAGCTGCCAGCACCGAATTCCTATGAAGATGTACCGACCTATGTTTTAATACCAGCTTTTGTTATAAATGAAATGACAGTAGGTTTCCGAATAGGGGTTTTGTTGTTTATCCCCTTTATTATTATAGATATGATTATTGCTTCAGCTTTAATGGCAATGGGTATGATCATGTTACCACCAGTTATGATTTCTTTGCCCTTTAAAATCATATTATTTGTACTTTTAGATGGATGGCAACTGTTAACTCAAGGTGTGATTACCAGCTTTGGCTAATCCTTTATTGTAGAAGAGAAGATATAATACATCCCGATGTATATCAAAATCAATAAGAAAAAGGAAAAGAAAATGAGGAGAATGCAATGGATGAGGTATTATTACAGGAAATATTAGTGCAATCTATGAAATTAGCCATAATGATTGCAGGACCGATTTTAGGATCTGGTATGATAGTGGGTTTATTTATCGCTATCTTACAAGCAACTACCTCAATTCAGGAACAAACATTAACCTTTGTTCCCAAAATATTTGCTATTGCATTAGCAATTGTCATTTTTGGTCCGTGGATTGTTACAAATATGACTGATTTTGCACAGATGATATTTGAATTAATTCCCTTAATGGGGCAACCAGGATAAAATTTAGTATTTTAAAAAGAAGGATTTTTTAAGTTGGAATTTTTTGTTTATCAATTTCAATTATTTTTTTTAGTTTTCTCACGAATTATGGGATTGATATTGACCAGTACATTTTTTAGTTCATCCAGTATTAATACTCAAACCAAAATGGGTTTTGTTTTTTTGGTTACTATTGTAATTTTTCCCCTGGTATATCCATTATTGCCTATAGTGCCTGAGTTTACTGCTAATTATGTGCTTCTTGCTCTGGGAGAAGGCTTGGTTGGTGCTGCAATTGGAATTTCTGTGACCATTGCTTTTTCTGTATTTCAATTAGCTGGGCAATTTTTCACTGTGCAAATGGGATTTGGTGCCAGTGAAGTTTTTGATCCTATGAGTCAGTACAGTCTCCCTTTGATGGGACAATACTTATATTTGATTTTTGTATTAGTTTTTTTAGGAATGAACGGGCCAGCTTTGATTTTAAAGGAAATATTTCACTCTTTTGAACTAGTGAATTTCCAGAGCTTATTAAACTGGCAAATTGTGAATTCTAAATATGGATTAATTTATACTTTTAGTAATTTATTTGTAGTTGGCATTAAAATAGCTATTCCTATCATTGGTACTTTACTACTAATTTCCATTACATTGGGCTTGTTAGGAAAAGCCGCTCCTCAGATGAATTTATTGATGATTGGTTTTCCTATTTCCATAACAACAGGATTTGTTGTGATTTTGTTATTACTGCCTGCAATCATACATTTTATATCAATTTATGTTGAGCAGGTAGTAGCAAATATCTGGTATTTAATGGTGGATATCAGTAATGGATAGAAAGAATGATCAATTAATATTTCAATTGCCTCAAGATTTTGTTTTTGATCTCCAGCGCTTTGCATCAGCTGAAGCTGAAGGCCGTACTGAAAAAGCAACAGAACATAAAAAACGGAAGGCCAGGGAAGAAGGAAGAGTTGCTCTTTCTAAGGATATCCCGGCAGCCTTTGTTGCATTACTCACTTTTGGGGTTATATTCTTGTTAGCTCGTTATTTTTTTAAAACCATTACTGATACATTTTATTTTGTCTATCAAAACCTGGCAACCATTAATATTAGACAAAATGATTTTACAACAGAGGCATTTTTACAACCATTAGCAAAAATATTTATACCCATTGCTTTTATTACTTTTTTTTCTGCAGCTTTCAGCAATTATATGCAGATTGGTTTTAAATTTACACCAAAAGCTATAAAACCTGATCTTAAAAAAATCAGTCCTAATATTTTTAAATTTTTAAAGAAACAAGTTTTTTCCATTACAGGTGGATTTAATTTAGTTAAATCAATTATTAAAGTTGTTATTATTGGATCCCTTGCTTTTATAACCATATATGGTAATTTTGATAAACTTTTGTCACTTATTTATTATGTTAATGTATATGAAGCTTTTATCTTTGTAGTAAAAGTTGCCTTTAACATGGTTATGAAAATATTACTCGTTATGCTGCTCTTTGCATTTGTGGATTATTTGTTTGTTCGCTGGCAGTATGAAGAACAATTAAAAATGAAGAAACAGGAAATTAAAGAAGAGCAAAAGGAACTCTATGGAGATCCGCAAGTTAAATCCCGTTTACGACAAATGTATCAGAACATCTTATCACAAAAAAAGATGTTAAAGGAAGTGCCAGAAGCAGATGTTGTTATTACCAACCCAACTCACTTTGCCATTGCATTAAAATATATTGCAGCGGTTGATGAGGCACCGAGGGTGATCGCTAAAGGACAGGATCGTTTTGCTTTGGAGATCAAGAAAGTAGCCCTGGAAAATGATGTTTTTGTTTATGAAAATCCTCCTTTAGCCCGTTCTCTTTACAAAGAGGTTGAAGTGAATCAAATCATTCCCAGGGAAATGTACAGTTTTGTCATCAATGCTTATAAATTGTCATATGAATATAAAAAACAAAAAACAGGACTATCATCATGAGTGATCAAAAATCAGGTTTTTCATTTAGTAATTTAAACTTAAGAAATTTTGCAATGGATTCAACTTTGGTATTTGGAGTCATTATCATTATCATTATTATGATGTTAATCATTCCTATGCCGGAATTTATGCTGGATTTTTTAATGTCACTCAGTATGCTTTCGGGAATTATCATTGTGTTAACAGTTGCCTATCTCCGTAAAGCAGTGGATTTCTCGATATTTCCCTCATTGTTATTAGTTACAACCATATTTCGTCTGGCTATTAATGTCAGTTCAACTCGTTTGATTTTATCTAAAGGGGCCAATTTTCAAGGGAGAATGGTTCGGGCATTTGGACAATTTGTAGTTGGAACCACTGATTCTGCAGGTTTAGTTATTGGAATTATCATTTTTGCCATTTTGGTAATTGTCCAGTTTATCGTTATTACCAGAGGTGCAACTCGAGTTTCTGAAGTAGCTGCCCGTTTCTCTTTAGATAGTATGCCAAATAAATACATGGCCATTGATATGGACGTACAAAATGGTGTAATTGATGAAACTGAAGCAATAAGAAGACGAGCAGAGTTACAAGAAGAATCCAGTTTTTATGGAAATATGGATGGTGCTTCTAAGTTTATTCAAGGGGACGTTATTGTCGGAATTATTATTACACTGGTTAATATTATCGGTGGTTTTGTTGTCGGAATGGCTGTGAGAGGTGAAACTTTAGATGTGGCTGTACAAAACTATATTACCCTAACAGTAGGTGATGGATTGGTTAGTCAGATTCCTTCTTTATTGATCAGCTTTTCTACCGGTTTAATTGTTACCCGATCACAGGCTAAGGATGCGATTGGTGCTTCTGTTTGGAAACAAATATCCAGTCAATACCGTGTTTTCTTTATTGCAGCCGGTGCTTTAGCAGTTATGTCTATTTTACCTGGCTTTCCTCATATTATTCTTTTGATCCTGGCAGTATCTATGGCTGGTGCAGGATTTGCCCTTTATCGTGCTGAGAAAAATGTAATGGAAGGGAAAGAGAAAAAGGCAAGAGAAGCTCAGGATCAGCCAAAAGGACCGGAAGATGTTAGTTCCTTATTAAAAGTTGATCCATTAACTTTATATATTGGTTATGAATTAATACCTTATGTCGATAAAAATCAAAATGCTGAACTACTCAATTCACTTGCAGGAATTCGTCGAAATTTAGCTCTGGATTTAGGTATTATTGTTCCGCCGATAAGAATTCAGGATAATATCCGCTTATCTCCGAATGAGTATTCCTTTAAAATCAGGGGACAGGAAGTTGGATCAGGTTATATTAAAACCGGTTATATGATGGCAATGGGTGAAGGCGCAGAGGAATTAGATGGAGAGCAAACAACTGAACCTGCATTTGGCTTGCCCGCTTATTGGATTAGAGAAGATAGTCGGGATAAAGCTGAAAATTTAGGATATACAGTGGTTGATGGACCTACGATTATTTCTACTCATATTCAGGAATTATTAAAATCACATGCTTATGAAATTCTGGGAAGAGAAGAAACCAATCAGATAATCAGTACAGTACGCCAGGATTATCCAAATGTAGTGGATGATGTTGTTAAAGATTATTCAAAATCTGTGCTGCAAAGGATTTTCCAGAATTTATTGAAAGAAGGTATTCCTGTACGAGATATGCCGACTATTTTGGAAACTTTATCTGAACATGATCCAAATACACCAATATTTACTCTGCTGGAATTTGTTCGACAATCACTGAAGCGGGCAATCTGTAGTAAATATAAGAATGTGGAAGATAAGCTGTTTATATTACGAATTCATCCACAAATCGAAAATGAGATTTATAAAAATATTGAAAATGATAAAGATGGTGAACCAATTATTCGCTTAAAGCCAGAGGTATTAAATAAAATTCAGTTATTGATCAGAGATAAGGTGAGTGCAATGTTTGAAGACGGACACATACCTGTAATTATTACTCAACCGGTCATTCGGCGCGCTGTCTGGGAAATATGTCAATATATTAACAGAAATATTGCTGTACTGAGCACCCGGGAATTAATTCCAGACATTGAGATTGTATTATTTGATCAAATAACATTAGTGAAAGAGCAAAGTACAACAGAAAATAACGAAGCAGCAGCAGAACCAGCCGGGACAGCTGGACAAGCTTAAAAAGAGTATACTTTTATATAAGTGGTTTTTATAACTTGTAATGGAGGAAATATGCAATATAAAGAAATAGAAGCAGCAAATCTGGAAGAAGCCAGAGCTAAAATAAAACAGGAATTTGGTGATCGTGCAAGAATTATAAGAACCAATGAAATTAAAGAAGGGGGATTTCTTGGTTTTGGCAAAAAGAGGGTTGTCAAAGTTTTGATTAGTATTTCTGAGGATGAACTACTGAAAAGATATAAAGAAAACTTGGGAATTTCAAATTACTTACGTAATGAAAAACTGCAAACTAGCCAGATCAATGAACAAAACAATGAAAAAGCAGAAAAAACGGATACTAATAAAAAAACAGACCAAAATTTCTCAGATATGTTAACTTATAGTATTTTAATGGAAAAATTAAATAACATTGAGAAATATATGCATAATGCTGAAACCGTTAAAAAAGAAGTATTAGCACCGGTTTTATCTGAAATCAAAGATATTCTAAAGCAAAATGAGTTTTTTGACGATTTTATAGAAGAACTAATAACTAAAATTGAATCTACGTTGCCATTAAACAAAATTGAAAATAAATTGGAAGTTCATAACTTTGTTTATGAATATCTAAAAGAAAAACTAGAGCCTTTAACAGAGCGAAAGATTTATCAAAATAACATAGATAAA
Source organism: Spirochaetota bacterium (assembly GCA_022361115.1). Taxonomy (GTDB): domain Bacteria; phylum Spirochaetota; class GWE2-31-10; order GWE2-31-10; family GWE2-31-10; genus JAKSBL01. The sequence goes on from JAKSBL010000605.1 coordinate 5,465, forward strand.
AATATTATGGTTTTAGTTGGCCCAACAGGTGTTGGTAAAACAACGACTATTGCAAAAATAGCAGCTAATGCTATCCGTGAAAAGAAAGAGGTGGAATTAATTACCATAGATGGTTATCGAATTGGTGCAAAATATCAACTAGAAAAATATGCAGAACTGATGAATGTTCCGATGAATGCCTGTGAAGATAACCTGGAGTTGCAAAGAATTATTTCTCTTTCAACAGCTGATTTAATTTTGATTGATACCATTGGACGGAGTCAAAAAGATGAGATTCATTTAGTAAAAATGAAGAAATTATTAGAATCAGCCAATGAAAAAATTAGTTATGTCTTAACTGTAAGTGCAACGACTAAACCAAAAGAGTTGGAAAAAATATTTAAAAACTTTGAGATGTTTGACTATGATAATATCATTATTACAAAAAATGATGAGTCAGAAACGATCGGGGCAATCTTAAACAAAGTCATAGAAAGAAATAAAGGGATTGTTTATTATACTGATGGGCAACGTGTTCCCAATGATATAGAAAAGGCAACTGTTTTTAATATTATGGCTAAAATAAAAGGTTTGGATCCAAATGTATATCTTACACATGCTAATTTTTAAGGCAGGAAGATATATTATTGGTATGGTTATTTTTACAAACACCTCTCTATAGATAATGATTGAATTTGGTATTGGTATAAAGGAGTTACAATGGTAGATCAGGCTGAAAATTTAAGAAAAATGATGCAGTCTCAGGATGGTACCAAAAAAACACGAATTATCACAGTCTCAAGTGGTAAAGGCGGAGTTGGTAAAACAAATATAGCTGTTAATTTAGGGATAGCTTTTGCTCAATTAGGGAAAAAAGTTGTTGTCATGGATGCTGATTTAGGCTTGGCTAATGTTAATGTTTGTTTGGGAATCATTCCAAAATATAATCTTTTTCAACTAATAAAAAAACAAAAGACCATGCGGGATATTATTATCAATACCGATTATGGTATCCAAATTGTGGCGGGAGCCTCTGGTTTTTCTAAAATTGCTAATTTAAATGATGAAGAACGGGGGGAATTTATCAGTGAATTATCCACCCTTTCCTATGCAGATGTATTGATTATTGATACCGGCGCCGGAGTCAGTCAAAATGTCTTATCCTTTGTCATTGCTGCAGATGAAGCACTGATAGTTACCACACCTGAACCAACAGCAATTACTGATGCCTATGGTATTATAAAAATAATTGCGACTGAAATCAATAATCCTTTGTTGGAATTAAAACTCATTGTTAATCGGGTGAATAGTGTAGTCGAAGGGAGAAAAGTTGCTGAAAGGGTCATTAATATTGCCGGACAATTTCTAAATATCAAAGTTGATAATCTTGGCTTAATTTATGATGATCCGGTTGTATCCCAAGGAGTAATTAAACAAACCCCTTTTCTCTATCTGGATCCTAAAAGTAAAGCTTCAACCAGTATTAAACATATTGCATCCCGACTAGAAGGAGTTGAGTTTAAAGAAGGCGGTGGAATCAAGAAATTTTTAAAAAAATTAATTGGACAGAGTACCATTTTAGCAAAGCAGTATTAAATTATAGCCAAGGATTATTTTTGTTAAGTAGTGCTTTTTAAATGGTTAAATTGTAGGGGAACATTAAAAAATAAGAGGTATATAGAATTTTATTTGATAAAATGAAAAAATTAAAGTATAATTTTTTAATATTGAGGTGTTTGCAAAAATTGCCTTACCTAATAATCTTTTTTGGTATTTAATCCATATAAATAATATTTTTGTAAACACCAAAGAAATTTTAAAATACATTGCTATATTTATATGAAAGAAGTTAGATAAAAATTATGAATTTTAAAGTATCTGCACTGATTACTGTTGTTTTCTCTTTTCTAATATTGATTATCAATATTTTAAATAACAATAGTTTTATACTGATTTTAATCAGATTAGTTATCAGTGGTGCTTTGATTTTTGGAATTATTACTTTAGTCCAATTTTTATTTACTAGTGTAGTTAAAATTGATTTATCTGATAGTGAGAGCAAAATTTCAGAATCAGAATCTACTGTTAATTATGTGGTAGATGATAATACAACAGCAAATTTTGATGAACCCAATCAAGGTGAAAATGCTTTAGCAGAAAATAAACTGGATAATATAGATATGGGACATGAATCAGATACAACAGTTGATCAAGAAGAAGCAACTTCCATATCTGGTTCTGAATCGGATTATGCTGTTGATGACGTTGAGGATATGGCCGACGATGTTCCTTCTTCAACTGAAGGTTATGATGAAAGTGATATTGTAGATAATAGTCAAGATAATTATATGGAAAATCGACCGGATATCAATGCTGAAGGTACTACAATAAAAGATAAATTGGGAGTGAATGCAACACCAGAAGAAATCGCAAAAGCAATAAAAACAAAATTAAATGAGGATAAATAGGAAATAAGTACATGTCTGAAGATTATGATTTATTACAGCTACAGAAAGAAACAGGCTGTGATCAAGTACTAGGGAAACTGCTTTTAAAATTTACTGCAAATGATTATGATGGGGCATTACGGATTTTAAAATCAGTAGATAAAGATATCATAATATTGCGTGGAAAATTCATTGGTCAAACCAATAAAATATACGGATCATTTATTATTGTTTATAATGGTAAATTAAAAGAAATAGATCGAGTTGAAATTATCATTAAACATGATGATAAAAGTGCGATCGAATTTGATTTTGAAAAAAAATGGAATGAATATTTAGAGGACATCATTCTATATTTAAAGAAAAATATTACAGAAGTTGGCAGTCAGGAAAAATTTGTTAATTTAATAAAATCTCAGCGGACAATATATTTTTTAGACTCTCGTATGTTACATAAGAAAGAGATAAATGATGAAGAATTAACGAATTTTTTTAAAGATTTAATTGCAACAGTGACTGGTGATGTGGATGTTGCTGTCAAATTAAAATATGAAAAAACAGATGTTTTTGATATCAGCCGAGGAAAAATTATCGATTTTAGCGATATTGAAATGGAAGAAGAAGAGGAAACAGAAAAAGAAGATCCTACTCCTACTCTGAGTGAAAATGATCAAATATTACTAATACGGATAGAACCAGAGCTGGCACCAATGGATGGTACGCCACTTAGTGAACTACAAAAAGGTGATTTAATTGGGGTAAGGATCATAGATGAGAGACCTATTGCTGAGTATATAGCCGGATTAATTCAAGCGAAGAATTTTGAAACAGATGAATTAAAAACAGTATTTACATCCTTAAAGGATATTAAACTCACTGAAGGAGGAATTTTTATCAGTGTTGAATTTGGGCCAGGAATATATGGGCAAGCTTATTTTGGTGAAGATGTTAAAATAAAAGTTGCTAAACCTGGTGAAAAAGATTATAAAAAAGAAGACCAGGATGATGAAAACTTTTTCTCTCGTTATTTCTGGTATATTTTAGGAGGGGCATTGCTGTCAATTGGCATTTTGCTGATCTTTTATTTAGTGAATTAGCAGTTGTATCATGTCGCCTTATTATTTTATTAAGAGAAAAGTGTACTGTAGTCAATTCTTTTATCAGTAGAGGCTCTTTCAATAATGTGAAATCCTCTTTGGTGTTTGCAAAAATATTATTTGTATGGCACTTTTAATTGAGAATTACCATAAATATGGTAATTTTTGCAAACACCTCAAGTAAGTTTTGATTGGGGTAATTTAAACTGGGAGGAAAAAAGTGAGAAATGAAAATCTTACTCAGGAATATGAAGAAGAGCTTTGGATAAAATATAAAAAAACAAAAGACCCCACCATTAGAGAAAAATTTATCAGGCAATATGCTCCTTTAGTAAAATATGTTGCAGGTAAAGTTGCTATGGGTAAACCAGGTAATATTGAATATGATGATTTAGTGGGATTTGGGGTATTTGGCCTTATTGACGCGATTGAAAAATTTGATCCAGCTAAAAAGGTAAAATTTAAAACCTATGCGGTTACCAGGATCAGAGGAGCAATTTATGATGAGCTCCGTTCTATAGACTGGGTCCCCCGGTCGATACGACAAAAATCAAAAGAAGTGGAACAAGCAATTTGCCGTATTGAAGGCAGGACTGGTAAAGTTGCAACGGATCAGGAAATTGCTGATGAAATGGAAATAGATCTCCGGGAATTTTATTCGGTGATGACCAAAATATCTGGAACATCTTTGTTATCACTTAGTGATACCTGGTATGCCGGGGATGATAAAGATAAGATATCTATTTTAGATACAATTGAAAGTCCTCAATCCATGAATCCTGATATTACAGTAGAACGGGATGCTGTAAAAGAGTTAATTGTAAAAGCTATAAATGAACTTCCAGAAAAAGAGAAAAAAGTATTAGTACTTTATTACTATGAAGATTTAACTTTAAAAGAAATTGGTGAAGTTCTGGAAGTAACCGAATCCCGGGTTAGCCAACTTCATACAAAGGCCATTATTCGCCTACGTGCTAAATTAGCCGAAATTAAAGAAGGCATCAGTTAAAGTAATAAATAAAACCTTTTCATAAATCCAAAGATTTGCAGCTTTGCATTTTAATAGAGGCTGCAAATCACGTTCTTTATAAAATTGTCAAATCTATCTGCTCTCACTATTAAGAAAATTGATCAAATTCCGAAAATTTAAACAAAGTATTTTTTATTTTTTTTATAGTATTATAATTAATATTAAGAGATAATTAGGAACTCTATGGAACAATTACGAGAGATTTTAAAAAAACTGGTCGAAAGTGAATCTAATGTAGAAAGCATTCTAGTAAAGGGTCAAACTTTAGAAACAGCATTAAAAAAAGCTTGCGATCAGTTTGATGCAGAAATAAAAGATCTTGATTATGAAATTATTCAGTATGGAAATAAAGGGATAATGGGGATTGGTAAAAAAGAATATCATGTAAAAGTTTATCGTTCTCATTTACAAAATGAAGTCTTGCAACATGTGCTACAGGGCGATATAGAAGACCAATTAGAAGCTTTTAAGGAAGAAGAAAAGATTGTTGACAAAGATGGGGAAATATTTGTCAGGATTGTGCAGGCTGGTATACTCATTAAAGCAACCGCTCCTGTTGGCAATGGGGAAAAACCCAAAGAACGGGATGCTATTGATCTGTTGCAAAATAGGGGAGCGACAGATTATGATTCTGCTAAAATGAAAAAAATCATAAAAGAAACAAAAGGCGAATATGTTCAAATTGGTGAAATGCCAATAAATGTGGTGAATGATTCTTCAGCAACTGTAAATATAAGTTCAGATAAAATGAAAGCATATTTAACCATTATTCCACCAAAACCTGGTGGTTTTGACTTAGAAATTGAAGAAATCAGAAATATATTAAAAAACAATACTGTTTTAGTGGGCATAAAAGATGAAACTTTAGCTCAACTGGAGGATTATTCAGTATATAATGAACCTGTTTTGGTAGCAGAAGGAATAAAAGTTAAGAATGGAAAAGATGCAGTCATAAATTATAAATTTAATACTGAGAAAAAAATAGAACTTC
>JAKSBL010000687.1 GCA_022361115.1 Spirochaetota bacterium
GAAAAAAGGTTGCAGCAAGCAGAAAAAATGGAAGCCATAGGTACATTAGCTGGCGGAATTGCCCATGATTTAAATAACATCATCAGTACGATGATTAATTATCCGGAAATGGTTTTATTAGATTTGGAGCCTGATAGTGAACTCATCGAACCTATTAATGAGATAAAAAAATCTGGAGAAAAGGTTGCCGCTATTGTTCAGGATTTATTGACTTTAGCACGCCGGAAAAATATTAATAAAGAAATTATCAATTTGAATAGTGTTGTTCACGAGTTTGTTGAGAGTTTACAATTTAAGCAAATGTTAAAAGAACGACCCAATATCAAACTGGGATTAGAATTAGAAGAAAAGACACCTCCCATTATGGGTGCCCATATCCATCTTTACAAAGTTATAATGAATTTATTAGTTAATGCTTGTGAAGCAATGCCTAAAGGGGGTAGGGTAATTATTCGAACTGGGGAACAATATCTGAATGGAAGTATCAAAGATAAACTGAGTGTGAAGCCAGGTAAGTATGTCACCCTTCAAGTTCAGGATACTGGTATTGGTATCCCTGAGAGCGATATTCCCCATATATTTGAACCCTTTTTTACTAAAAAAAGTATGGGGCGAAGTGGAACAGGTTTAGGTATGGCTATTGTTTGGGGAACTGTAAAGGACCATGATGGCTATATCTGGGTGGAAAGCAAAATCAATGAAGGAACAATTTTTACTATTTATTTACCAGTCTCTGAAGAGAAAGATATTAGTTCAATTCAAAATCATCCTATAAATTCATTAATGGGCAATCAAGAAAAGATATTAATCATCGATGATGAGGTCTCTCAACGCAATGTGGCAACAAGACTTTTAATGAGAATGGGATATCAGGTAGAATCAGTTGAGAATGGTGAAGAGGCTTTAAAATATCTAAAAACCAGTCAAATTGATTTGATCATACTGGATATGATATTAGGTGAAGGCATGGATGGATTAGAAACATACCAAGAGATACTTAAGCTCAATCCAGAACAAAAAGTTATTATTGTGAGTGGTTTCTCTCAAACAGAACGTGTAAAAAAAGCTTTAGAATTAGGGGTTTATACTTATATTACCAAACCTTACTCAATGGAAAAAATTGGTAAAGAGATAAAAAACTGTTTAAAAAAGGCAAAATAGAGGCTGAAAACAGGGAATTCTAAAAAAAACTAAAAAAATCTTTACAGATTTTAAAATGTCGTTTATATTACAAAGAGGATAAACGATAATATAGATGCGAAAAAAAGAAATAATAAAGCAGTAATAGGATAATTACTTATTCGCATCCTACACTTAATTCATTTATGTTTTAGGTGTTTATCTCCTGATTAGGATGAAAATTTGATTGTTAAAGATATTATTAGTTCTTTAATATATAAGTATACGAACAAAAAACCAGTTATTCTGGATTTTCCACAACATAAAATCTCAAAAAAATCAATTGATAATCATGCATATAAAGTTGTTCATAGACTTCATCGTTTCGGATATGAAGCTTATATAGTTGGTGGAGCTGTAAGGGACTTTCTCTTTTCACATCAGCCGAAAGACTTTGATGTTGTAACAAATGCAAAACCTTCTCAAATCAGAAAAATATTTCATAATTCCCGTATTATCGGTCGCCGTTTTAAATTAGTTCATATTTACTTCAAAGATTGTATTATTGAAACCGCTACCTTTCGGGCTGATTGTAAAGATAAAGGAGAAAAAACAGATACGCTGCTCATTAAACGGGACAATGTTTATGGGACAATTGAGGATGATTTTAAGAGAAGAGATTTTACGATCAATGCTCTTTATTATAATCCTATTGAAGAAAAATTAATTGATTATATTGGTGCTTTTCAGGATATTCAGCAAAAAAGGATTAAAACCATAAAAAACCCAGCTGTTTCTTTCTTAGAAGACCCAGTTAGAATGATCAGAGCAGCAAAGTATGCTGCTATTCATAAGTGTAGCATTGATGAAAAAACAGTAAGAATTATTCAAAAACACGCCGTGGAAATAACAAAGTGTTCTAAATCCCGTTTATATGAAGAGATCAATAAGGTAATGAGAAGTAAAAAAAGTTCAGAAATTATTGAAAAGTTATCTGATTTACAGATATTGAAGTACTTATTGCCATTTTTAAATGAAGATTTAGATAAAGATGCTGAAATTTTTCAACATTTAAAGGTTTTTGATAAACAATTTAAGCATCAGGATCATTATATTCTCTATTTTTGGGTGATTTTTATTCATCATCTATTTCATAAATCAGATTTTGCTAATACATTGACTAATATTCAATCTTTTATAGAAGAATCATTAGTACCTATTCAGATGCCCAAAAACACCTGCATTCAAATTGCTCAATTTTATTATCATTTTCTTTTATTGATTAATAAAAGAAAAACCAGAAATAAAAAAATTAACTACATTCAGCAAGTTCAGTTTATGAAAATTCTGAAAATCGATCACCGAATCATACATTATTGTAAAATGCAGCATAAAACTAGGTATAAAAGACACAAGCAGCACAAAGTAAATAAAGTGTCTTTGCCTATCAAGTCACCGGTTCAGATTAAAAAAATGGTTATCACGGATAATCTTTCCTAATCAAACCGAGTGAATTGATAGTTTAAGTTAAAAAGTTTTTAAATTTAGGGGGGGGTATGGATAATGAATTAACAATTTTAAAAAAAATATTTAAGAAAGCTTATCAATTATATAAAGCTAATTTATATTTTGAATCCTTTGAATTGATCCGTAATACCAGTGAAATCTGGCTTGAGTTTCCTCAAAAAGTCCGTTTTCTCAATCTCCTTGGCTTAAATTTTATACAATTAAATAATCTGGAAGAGGCTGAGCGGGTATTAATGGAAGCTTTTGCTATTGCACCTGAGGATCATAGAATTTTAGATACCCTTGGTGAGTTATTTCTCAAAACTGAAGATTTTAAAAAAGCAGAAAAAGCTTTTCTGGTTGCTCGAAAACTTGATTTTTTTAACTTCAAGTACACAATTAAATCAGCTAAAGCAGCATTATTAAGCGGAAATTACCGGAGAATGTTTCGCCGTTTAAAAGAGGGATACATACCTGAAATTATTGACTCAAAACAAGAGGAAGTTCTGAAAAAACTTCTTTCTGATATCTTACATAATGAAAAAATTGTTCATCGCTATAAAATGGTAAAGAATTTCCGTTCTTTTTGTTATGATAGGAAATATAAACGAAAAGAAAGATTTACTTTAGGTTTTTGATTTCATCGATAATAAGAATGAGCTTGTTGTCTTCACTTTTCAAAATTTTTCCTTTTATTTGACCTCGATTCCCATATTGTAAATTGTTAATCCTTAATTTCATCTTTATGTCTTGAGGATTAAAAAAACATTGGATCATATTAAAACTTGGTTGGTGAAAAACTAGTATTTCTTCATGATTTTCTTTTCTGATAAAAATAATATGGATATCAATTGCCATACCCTGATTATTATCTAAATTTGAGATGATTTCATTTAAATCAGTAACTTTATGATAATCAATAGTTTGTAATTCCAGTTTGATCAGGTTTTTTAACAACATTATTTTTTCTAATGCTTTTTGATACTGTTTTTCTTGATAGGAACTTTGTAACTCTGACACTAATTGATTAAAATCAGCTTGATAGTTCTGCTCCGGTTTAGTTGCTGGATTTAGATCATTAGAATTATCACCATAGGCAGATATGGTAATAATAAGGGTCAACAGAAAAGCTTTTGTTATGGATTGAAACATGGATTACTCCTTTGTTATTCTAAAAACAATCATAACAAAATTTTTATTGATTGAAAACGGAATTGTTAGCAGTAAAAAGAAATGAAAAAAGGGGCTGTCATAATAAAATAGGAGGTTATTATAGGTTTAAGGACAAATTTCTTATGACAGCACCCATTAAATGAATTTCATTAATTTGAAATTCAAAAAGTGATTAAAATTACTAGTTTTTCCAAAAAAAATCAAGGGTTTTCCTAAAAAACTGATCAATAGTGTTGATTAGCATATTCAACCCAACCACCAGCTTTTATCAGGGCCTTATCAAATTGCTTTAGTTGAATTGGAAAAGACTCTTTTTTTCCATTAGCATAAATTTCAAATTTTTCATTTTTCAGGTCAATATTTAAGTAGGCGTCTTCCTGTTGATATTGATCAAAAAGATGATCCAGTGTTTCTGCTGGTAATTCTAAAGCAATCATACCACAATTAAACATGTTTTGTCTAAAAATTCTGGCAAAATTTTCGGCAATAACAATGTTAATATCATTGATTTCTAAAGCCCAGGGGGCATGTTCACGAGAAGAACCACAACCAAAATTTTGTCTGGTTATAATGACCTGTTTATCAGTCAAATCCTTTTTCGGATCAAAGCCATTCAATTTCAGATCTTCTAATAAATAGGGTTTTAAAGCCTTTTTTGTGACTTCAATAAGATATTTTGCCGGGATAATCTCATCAGTATTGATATCGGACCGATCCAGGAATAATATTTTTCCACCAAAATCTTTCATTACAGAGTTCCTCCTTTAAAGAGAGGAGAATTGGTAAGTTTTCCAGTAATTGCTGAATGTGCTGCAGTTGCTGGACTAACCAGGTGCACCATTCCCCCTTTACCCATTCTTCCATTGAAATTTCTATTAGTTGTAGAAACACAAACTTCTTCGGGAGCTAAAACACCATTGCTCATACCTAAACAGGCACCACAAGTCGGATTGGTAACACAAAATCCACTCTCAATAAATATATCAATTAATCCTCCCTTTAATGCATCAGCATAAATTTTTGGTGTAGCAGGAGAAAGAATTGCTCTCACTTCTGAGTGTATTTTTTTTCCCTTTAAAACGGATGCGGCAATTTCCAGATCTTCATAGCGACCATTGGTACAGGAACCAATGTATATTTGATCAATTCTGGTATCTGCCATTTGACTCACTGGTTTTACCTGGTCAGGTTTATAACCAAAAGTGGACATAGGTTCCAGTGAAGAAATATCAAATGATAAAACTTGTTCATATTCTGCATCAGAATCTGAAATCCATTTTTTATATTCTATCAGAGCAGCTTCTTTTGATTCAAAATCTTTATTTATGGAGTGCCAGAGATAATCAACTGTTTTCTTATCTGGATAACAAATACCACAGGTTCCCCCTGCTTCGATAGCCATATTACACAAAGTCATTCTGGATTCCATAGACATTTCAGAGATGACTGGGCCGGTAAATTCTAATACTCGATCAGTTGCTCCGTTTACACCTAATTGACTAATAATGAAAAGGATCACATCTTTTGCATATACCCCAGCCGGGAGTGTACCTGTTAATTCTATTTTTATTGTTTTAGGATATTGAAAAGCACAAACTCCTTTTAAAATACCAACCTCTAAGTCAGTGGTGCCAACACCTGCGGCAAATGCTCCAAAAGCTCCATGAGTACAGGTGTGAGAATCTCCCATAATTATAGTATAGCCAGGCCGGACAAAACCTTTTTCTGGAAAAAGAGCATGACAAACTCCATTTCTGCCAATATCAAAAAAATCTTTGATCTGATGGCGTCTTGCCCAATCCCGGATGATTTTACCCTGAATAGCGGTTTTTGTGTCTTTTGCAGGTGTAACATGATCGATTACAACTTTAATTTTTTCAGAATCAAATACCTGGTCTTTTTCTCGATCTTCCAGGTCAGTGATGGCAATTGGAGTTGTAATTTCATGACAAAATACAGCATCCAACTTCAAGACATGTCGCTCACCAAAAGGCTGATCGATCAAATGAGCATTAAATATTTTTTCGGCTATTGTTTTACCCATATCATCCCCATTTTTATAATTGAATATATTGTTTTACACTTGTTTAAAAAATAATTTTGGTGGAGAAATCACCCAAAAAGCCACCAGAGGTTCGGAAGAAATGTTTTTTAAAACATGGGGGATATCAGATGAAAAAGAAATACTATCCCCTTCATTTATGTAATAAACCTCTTTGCCATATTTCAATTCCCCTTTGCCACTAAGAATCACTCCTAATTCTTTACCTTGATGGCCGTATTCCAGAGTTCCCTTATCTTGACCAGGTGGAATTTCAATAGTAAATGCTTCAATAGCATGTTCATCATTACTGCCTACAGTTGTTGTTAATTGTTCATAAATTGTACTCTCTAGTATGATTTTATTTCTTTCACCTTTACGAACAATATTTACTGTTTTTGTTCTTTTATAATCAGCAAAAAGGTATTCTAAATCTATCTCTAACACATCTGCAATTTTTAGAAGTGTATCAATAGCAGGAGAAACTTTATTTCTTTCAATTTGTGAAATAAGACTTTCACTCACTCCAATTTTACCTGCTAGCTCTTTCATGGTTAGAGCTTTTTTTTCTCTAATGCCTCTGATTTTTTCTCCAAAGCGGTATTTCAATGTTGTTTCCTTAATATATACTAAAATGACTTTAATATAATTTAAGAATAATGTCAACTAAAATATTGAATTAAGGGTAATGAGTGGAATCTTATTATAATTTAGTTAAGCAAATGTTTAGTTATATGGTAAAAAAACATAATGTTTTTAAATCATTATTGCTAACATATATTATTCATCACCAAAAAGGAATACTATTTAAAAATATTTACAACAGAAGTTAGATTATTATCTTTATTATTATGAAGTTTTTTGATATAGTTTACCAGATAGAGGTATTGTTAAAATTTTGTGAAAACTTTATTAATAATAATATAGTAACTCTGTGAGAGATAATGGTTAGGAGAAAAAATGAAGAAAACATTTATTTATATATTTTTGCTGATTAATCTTTTTGTTTATTCACAGGATCTAACTGGATTGATAAAAGATCCGGATCTCTATTATGGTCAGCTGGAAAATGGTTTGACTTATATGTTAAAGGAAAATAAATACCCTGAAGATCGGTTATATCTTTATCTGGTTGTAAAGGCTGGAGCGCTTCATGAATTATCCAATCAGAACGGGATGGCTCATTTTTTAGAACATCTGGCCTATAATGGATCAACTCATTTTAAGTCAGGAGAAATTGATATTTATTTAAAATCCATTGGAGCACCAGCAGGTTCCCATTCAAATGCTTATACTTCTTTGGAAAAAACAGTTTATAAATTGATTATCCCAACAGATGAAGAAACCACTATTGATAAAGGGTTTTCTATTCTTTCTGATATCGCTTCTGAAATTTCTTTTCTTCCTGAAGAAATTGAAAAAGAAAGAGGGGTTATTTTGGAAGAGATGCGGCAGCGTAAAGGATTGGGAGAAAGAATTTCAGAAACAAGAAGAAATCTACTTTACTCTGGTACTAAATTAATTGAGCATAAAATCATCGGTAAAGAAGAGCAAATAAAAACATTTAATCAACAAGACTTTTTTAAATTTTATCAGAAATGGTATCAGCCTAATAATATGGCCCTGGTGATGGCTGGTGATATAAAAAAGGATCAAGCAAAATTTTATTTGGACAAGTATTTTAGTAAATTAGACAAAGGTAAAATTATTAATTCAGATTTAGAAATGGCATTACCAAAAATCAGTTCAAAATCTGCTTTTCACCATGACCAAGAATTAGATCTGGGAGTTTTACAGCTCTATTTTCCGACTCAAAAAAACAGGGGGCAACTGGAACAATGGAAACTGGATGCCTATTTTTCTATACTTCAAAAAACATTTGGTATGCGAATTGATGAAAAAATGATATCAGGTAATACGGATTATCTGGATAATGAAATTTATTTTTTCTCTGAAGATTATTTTGATTCGGATTTTTCTATTTTATCTGTTCAATTTCAACCAGAAAAATTTGAAGTTGCAATGAAAGTCGGTTTAGCTGATTTTTATCAATTATTATCTCAACCTACTAATCAATATGAACTGCAAAATATTAAAGCTGAGTATTTTTCCGAATTAGAAAGAATTTTAAATGAAGTTGATGTGACTGAAAGTGCTTTTTTTATCAGTAAGATGCTCGCCACATATCTGAATAATCTTCCTTTTTATGACCAAGCAGAGTATATTAAAAAACTGCAAAAATTTTATCAAGAAATAACAGTTGCTGACATCCGCCAATTTATTCAACAAATGCTGAATATAGAGGATCCGGCTTTTTTTTATATTTTACCTCACGGTTTTGAGGGAAAGATAGATCATCAAAAAAGTCTGGTATTATATAAGGAAGCAAAAAATCAAAAATATGAGAAATTTTATTATGCAAGCCAGGATAAAAAAATTGAATTGCCGGTTACGAATGTTAATGCTAAGGAATTTATCAAGAAAAGAAAGTATCATCAAAAATTAGATTTGATTGAATTTAATTTTAAAAATGGTATTAAACTTTATTATAAAAAAAGTGACTATGAACCTGATACAGTCTCTCTAAAGGCAATTCAACCTCAAACAATTACTTTTTTAGAAAAAAATAAAACAGGATATGTGAATTTTTATCTGGATAATCATTTATTAGGAGGCACCTCACAATGGTCATCCAGTATGATAAACACCTTTGTATCAAAAGAGAATATTGATATTGGTTTTAGGGGAAATTTTTATCATTTTGTTTATAATATGAGTTCTCCGATTAATAAATTTCAAACTGGATTGGAAGTGTTAAAAGAGATACTAATAAACAATGTTTTTGATGAGAACATTTTAAATTTATTAAAGGAGCAAAAGTATGCTTCTTTAGCACAGTATCAGAAAGATCCAGAGTATCATTTATCTCTGACAATAATGAAAAAAATTTATGGTTTAGAACCCTTAGCTAAAGAGGATTACCAAAAAATAGATATTGGTTTTTTAGAAAGATTCAGAGATCAATATATTCATTTAGATAAAACAAATTTTATGATTGTCGGTAATATTTCTGAAGATGAGGTGATTCAACAATTTGGCCAGATTTTTGGTGCATTAGAGTTTGAGCGAAAAGAGCTTCAACTTGCTAAAGTTCAACCCATTTATCAAATAAAAAGCAAAGAAAAAATTACTCTTTATAAAGGGATAGAAAATAAGGCTAAGTCTCAGTTGTTTTTTCCGGGTATAACTGATAAACATAAAGATTTTACTGCATTACTGGTTATTAATAATATTCTTAATGAGAGATTGGATCAGGTAATTCGTGAGGAAAATTCAAAAACTTACTCCATAGTGGTTGATCTCAGCCAGGATAGTTATGCTGGTTTTGGTCACCTCACCGTTACCTTTCACTCTGATCCGGATACTATTGAGGCGACTACAGCCTTAGTTATTGAACAATTAGCTATAGCCAGAGAATCTGGTTTTACCCAGAAAGAACTGGATCGGGCAATTATTAGTATGACCAAACCTTATGAAGAATATATCGGGGAAAATAATTATTGGTTAGGATTACTTTATTATGATCTTTACGATCAACCATTGGATACCACTTTTAAAAGGTTGGACAAGATTGGAAAAATGAAACTAAAAAAAATAAATCGGGTGATTAAAAACTACTTTCATCCTGATCAAAACTTATCCGTGCTCCTTTATCCTGAGAAGAATTAACTATAGAGGTGTTTGCATACGTAAAGATTGCTTTGAGTCATCTTGATCTTTGAGAGAAACTCTCTAAAAGATTTAATTTTGAGAAAAGGGATATAATAATATCGATTATGTATCATTTTCATACAGTTCATAAAGATTTTATAATTATCCATAAAGTCGATGAGTTAAGTTTTCATAGTGAAGACTCTAGCGGGCTATTTAAGCAGGTTAAGCAAGAATTTCATGAAGATTTATATGCGTCCCATCGGCTGGATAAGGTAACAACTGGTTTGTTGTTGATGGCTCGTTCTCAGGAAGCTGCCAGAGTATTTGGTGAACTATTTTCAAAACAATTAATCAATAAATATTATCTGGCTGTTTCCGATCATAAAGCTAAAAAAGAAAAAGCAGTTATTAGCGGAGATATGGAACGAACACGAAAAAGTCAATGGAAGTTATTAAAATCTCAGAATAACCCAGCTGTAACAAAATATTGTTTCTTAAAAAAGTTAGATGACTTGTATTACTATCTGATCCAACCAGTAACTGGCAAAGCTCATCAGATACGTGTAGCTATGAAAATTGCAGGAGCTCCAATTTTAGGAGATCCTCTCTATTACCCAAAAAGTAAAGCCTTGGTAGAAGCAGATCGTACCTATCTCCATGCTTTTGCCTTGCAGTTTCAGTATAAAAATCAATCATACTATTTTTCTGCTCCGCCAAATAAAGGGAAATATTTTAAACAGCCGGATTTTCTTGATATACTAGCTAACCTTAACAAACCAGAAGAGTATTTTACATGAGTTTTTCGATTATACCTACCTTGGGGCCAGCTACCCGAACAAATGAACGGATTATTAAACTTATGGAAAAAGCAACAGCATTTCGCTTAAATGCATCCTACCTGGATGTATTGCAGCTGGAACATTGGTTAAATCAATTAAAACAGATTTTTCAGGATAAAGACCATTTTTTACCTGTAGTTATCGATTTGCAAGGTGCAAAAATGCGAATCGCTCAATATCCTGAAGTCAAAGAATTACCGATCAATATCACTCTTCAACTCCAGCATAAGTCTCATCATCCAGAAATCATACCTGTTACTCATCCAGAGCTTTTTCAGCAGATAAATATAGGAGATGAATTGACCTTAAATGATGCAAAAATACTTTTAAAAGTTACTCAAGCAACATCAGATGAAATAAAAGCTCAGGTAGTACATAATGATTCTTTGAGGAGCTACAAAGGCATCAACCGTAAAAATCATCCATTAAAGCTAAATGGTTTGAGTGAAAAAGATAAAGCCTTAATTGACTGTGCTAATCAATTTAGTTTTACCCGTTTTGCTTTCTCTTTTGTTGTTGATGGTACAGAATCCTCTTTCATAAAAGAATACACGGATCGCCATTTGATTGCTAAAATCGAACGGCCAGAAGCAATTCCTTTTTTAAAAAAAATCGATCAGCTTTTTGATGAAATATGGTTTTGTCGGGGGGATTTGGGAGCACAAGCAGGGCTTCAACATTTAGGAAGACTGCAGAATCATATGGTTCAACTGATCCCTAAATTAACTCACCCTCTGCTATTAGCTGGCCAGGTTCTGGAGTATATGACCCATTTTCCTCAACCAACCAGGAGTGAAGTCGTGCATCTATATAATATTATTAATCAGGGATTTGCTGGAATTGTTTTGTCTGATGAAACAGCAATTGGAAAAAATCCAGAAAAAGTTATTGAGTTATTGAAAAAAATCATCACTTGACCGATAAAAGGTATCCCTAAAGATATAAAACCTAATGTTCATTGATAAAATAATTATATAAAGAACAATATCATAGGCATAGAATCTATTATAATACAAGAAACCTTTTATTTTATTAATAAATCTGGTATAAAACAGGTAAAGATAAATTCCAAATCACTACTAGTTAAGGACCACAATGAAAATAGAACTAGATATCCATACTCATACAATTGCTAGTGGACATGCCTATAATACTCTCGATGAATTGGTTCAAAGTGCTGTTCGAGCCGGTTTAAAAGTTATAGCCATGACAGATCACAGTCCCGGGATGCCAGGTGGAGCTCATTTGTATCATTTTTATAATCTCCGTATTTTACCTGAGTTTATAAATGGGGTGAGAGTCTTAAAAGGTGCAGAAGTTAATATTATAGATACTGATGGTAATTTAGACCTTGATCTGGAGGTTTTGCAAGAACTGGAAATGGTTATTGCCAGTCTGCATATTGCTTGTTTAAAACCTATTAATCGGCAATCTCACACAAAGATTTTACAAAAGGTTATGGAAAATCCTTATGTCCATGTCATTGGACATCTTGGTGACCAACGTTATGATTTTGATATTGAAGCTGTTATTCATCAGGCGAAGCAGACTGATACATTAATAGAAGTTAATAATAGTTCATTAAAACCTTATTCCTTTCGACCAGGCGGGTCAGAGATGATTAGCCGGATATTAAAAGAGTGTGCAAGAGTGGGGGCAAAGGTTGTACTGGGTAGTGATGCTCATTATCAAAATCAGGTAGGCCGTTTTGAAGAATCGTTATTATTACTTAAAGAAATAGATTTTCCAGCAGATCTGATTATAAAAAATGGAGAAGAACTCTCTAGCTTTATTGAAAAGAAAAAAAAGGGACTGATTGTTCTCAAAGATTGAAATATTATATTGCAAAGATTGGTGTATGCTGAATAATAAAATTGGTGTATTTGATTCCGGAGTAGGAGGATTAACGGTTTGGCAGCAAATTGTAAAGTTATTACCAAATCAGCCAATTCTGTATTTTGCTGATAGTAAAAATTGTCCATACGGATCAAAGAGCAAACAACAAGTTAAGGATTTATCAGAAAGAATCGTTCGTTTTTTTGTTCAACAAGGCTGCGGTCTGATTACAATTGCCTGTAATACCATTACTGCAGCAGCTGTGGATTATTTTCGAAAAAAATATCCACAGATTCTTTTTGTCGGGATGGAACCTGCCACTAAACCTGCTGCATCACAAACAAAAACTGGAAGGATTGGTATTTTAGCTACTCAAAACACATTTCAGGGTGAAAAATTTGTATCAACCCGCAATAAATATGCAAAAGATATTCAAGTTGAAATTCAAATTGGGTATGGTTTAGTCGAAATAGTGGAAGAAGGAAAAGCCGATTCTGAAGAAGCCTATAATTTACTGAAAAAATACATTGATCCTATGTTAGCTCATCAGGTAGACCAAATTGTTTTAGGCTGTACTCACTATCCTTTTTTATTGAAAAATCTAAAAAGAATTATTGGTTCTCAAGCAACAATTATTGAACCATCTTTAGCAGTTGCCAAGCGAGTCAAAATCTTGCTGGAAGAAAATTCTTTAGTCCAATTCTTATCCAACCAAGAACCCTATGTTTTTTATACTTCCGGATCAGTTTCTACTCTGAGAACTTTTTTAAAAAGCTATTCTGCATTAGATTTTCAAACTCAGTATTACCCAAATTAGTTTTACTCTATGTATTGCTGGTATTCCAGAGGAAAAGGTTCTAATGCTCTCGGTAATAACCCATTTACCCAGGCTAAAAACAATCCATAATTGAGGCCATAGACTCCCTGCTCTTGCAACTGGTTGATTCGGTTCATCATAAGATTACGAGTAACCATACATCCCCCACAATTAATTACCATATGATAATTTTGTAGTATTTCCGGTTCAGGTAGAGAACGACTAAAGGTAAATTCTGATTGAGATTGGACTAATTGTTTAAATAAACGGGGAATTTTTACTGTACCAATATCATCTGCCTGGCGATGATGACTGCAGGATTCCAAAACAAGTATTTTAGCTCCAGCAGGAACTTTTGATAATTGTTTTACTCCCTCTATATAAAACGAAAGATCTCCTTTTTTACGGGCAAAGAGGATGGAAAAAGAGGTTAACAATTGATTCTCAGGTAAATCAGCAGAAACTTTGCTAAACGCCTGACTATCAGTAATGACTACTTTTGGTTTCTCTTTGAGGTTGTCATAAAAGTAATGGAGTTCTCGTTCCTTGGTGACTAAGCAAGCGCAATCTTTGTCTAACAGGTCCCGGATAGTTTCTACTTGAGGTAGGATTAATCTACCCTTAGGTGCAGCCAGATCAATTGGGGTGACTAACAACACCAAATCATTTTCTCTGACCAAGCCTTCAACTGGAGTGATTTCCGTAGGTATTTTTTTTCCAGATAATATGAGTTGTTTTTTTAAATCATTTAATCCGGTTTTATTGAGATTATCAATCTTAACATAAGTTGTGTTCTGGAGCCAGTTTACTTTTTTCTGATCTAGCTCTTGATCGGCAAAGGTCAGAGCAACAATTAAACTTTTATTTTGAGCTTTTTGATTTTCAAGAAAACTCTTTTCTTCTTTAGTTGGAGATTGGTCTCCTCTAGTAACCAGGAGAACCAGATCGGCAATATCTAATTTCGAGTCAGTTTGTTTAATGCGTTGATTTCCCAGGCTCCCAATATCATCAAATCCTGCTGTATCACTAACAGCTACCGGTCCTAAAGCACCCAATTCAATCGAACGGGTTACCGGGTCAGTGGTGGTACCAGGTGTGTCAGAGATAATGGATACTTTTTTTTCAAAAAGATTGTTCATTAATGAGGACTTACCGCTATTACGCAAACCATACAACACAATTCGCATTTGTTCTGCTAGGGGAGTGGTCATAAATTTAATTTCCTTTTTTATAGGTAGTTAAGCTTGTAGGATTAAAATATTGATCTAATAGATTTAAATCTAAGTCTGTTTCATCCCTAATTATTTTCTTTAATTCTGCCAAATTCACTGGCTTCTTGTTTTGAATATGTGAGTAAATTTTTTTTACTACATGATAACCTAACAAGGGGAGCAAAGAATTAACAATTGCATTGGAATTTGCCAGGTGCTTTTCCATATTTTGTTGATGAATGATCAGCTGTTTAAAGAATTTTTCTTTAATTGCAATTAACATGGATTTCAATACTTGATGAATCGTAATGAAATTTTGAGTAATAAATGGGAGAAAAGGATTGAGTTGTAATTGGCCGTTTTGTGTATACTGCTGAATTTTAAAACATTCTCCCTGAACATCTATGCTCAATCCCCTTACATATTCCAAAATTACCGGGTTGGTCTTAGCAGCCATAATGGTAGACCCTGACTGTAGTGCTGGATGTTCCATTTCATTTAAAAATGATGCAGTGTAAAGAGAGAGATCACTGGATATTTTATAAAGATTTTGGCTGAGGAGTTGGTAGCCCCCTGCTAATTCAGAAAATTTATCTAGATTAGAGATTTCATCTGGAAGGTTTTGGCTGCGGCATAAAGGCAAGCCGCTATGTTGACGGAGTTTTTTTTCTGCCAAAAAAACGTAATTTT
Organism: Spirochaetota bacterium; assembly: GCA_022361115.1. GTDB lineage: Bacteria > Spirochaetota > GWE2-31-10 > GWE2-31-10 > GWE2-31-10 > JAKSBL01. Next base: position 14,947 of record JAKSBL010000687.1, read on the forward strand.
GTGGCGCAGAAAAACAGGTGCCAATGGCAGTTCCACCCAGGCTAATTGTCCGAATTCTTTCTTTTAGCTTGTTTAGCCGCCAGCGATCCCGCTGGATAGCTCCTGCCCAGCTGCCAAAAACTTGTCCTAAAGTAATCGGAAGGGCATCTTGAAGTTCTGTACGGCCAGTCAGGATTACCTGGTCATATTTGGTTTCTTGTGTAACTAAATATTGTTGCAACTCAATGACCAAATTTTCGATTTCCACCAATTGAGAATAAGTTAATAAGGTTACAGCTGTGGGGAAAACATCATTTGTAGATTGATAAGGATTGATATCGGCTAATGGATCAATTTTTATAGTCCCTTCATTTTGTTGGGAATAAATTTCTTCTGCTAATGAGGCTGCTGTTTCACATAAATTCATATGTATACTAGTCCCTGCGCTGCCTTGCTTAAGAGGAACAATAAACTGGTTATCTAGTTTTCCTTGAGCAATCCAATCTAAGGAGGTCAATATTGCTGTTCCTTTGTCTTGTGGATAATCCTTAGTGCTTTCGATAACTGCTTCTAAGCAAGCTTTTTTAACAATTGCTAATGAATAAATGAGATCTCTGGGCAATTTTGATCGTCCAAAATTTTCTACAGCTAATTCTGTTTGTGTTTGGTAGTATTTCTTTTCTGACATAATTAACCTTTCTTAAGGAGTAGCACATAACCGAGTTTTTGCATCACCCCGTTCCAAACTGAGTTTTTTATCTATGGTAGCTATCCGATTATTTAAACAGCCCATACATTCAAATCCGCTTTCATCCAAACAAATTTTTCCAGGATAGAGCAGGTAGTTTTTTTTATTGTCAGGGGGAGTAATGTTGGGCATGAGTACATTAGCACCTACTTGCAAAACCTTTTCCCGTCCTAAAGGGTCCAGTGAACCAGCAGCAGTTGTGGCTGGAATATTTGCTCCTGGTAGGAGTAGCCTAGCCAGGGCAGTAGCTCTAATGGTTAATTCTATGTTATGAAGGCTTGCTGTTTTTAATGGAGTCTTCGGGTGGGGGATGAAAGGTCCAACTCCCAACATATCCAGCTCTAATTCATTACATAATAGTGCGTTGTTAATGCGAGTTTGTTCAGTTTCATCTGGTAATCCAACCATATAACCAGAGCCGACTTCAAATCCACAAGTTTTTAGATCTTCTAGAGCTTTCAATCTTCTCTTAAAAGAGATACCTCCTCTTAAATATTGATGGAATTTTGGATCAGACGTTTCAAAGCGGATTAAATAACGATCTGCTCCAGCAGATTTCAATGATTGGTAATCGTTTTTACTTTTCATTCCACAACTCAAGGTAACTGCTGCTTCATTGTTGGTGAGCAATTTGATTTTTTCTATAATTTCTGTCAGCATTTTTGTTGTATAATATGAATCTTCACCACTTTGTAAAACAAAAGTTTTTAATCCTCTTTTATAACCAGCTTTAACAATTTCTAAGATGCTCTGTTGTGGTAATCTATAGCGTTGTACATGGGGATTACTTTTTCGAATCCCACAGTAAAGACAATCACATTGACAATAATTGGAAAACTCAATCAATCCCCGTAGATATACTTTATTTCCATAAATTGACTCACAAACTAAATTAGCTTTTTTAGAAAGTGTTTCTGTGTCTACAGAATGATAAAAATTAATTATTTCAGAACTTGTCATTTAGAATCCTATTGTTTATTTTTAAATATTGAACAAGAAGCTCTATCAATTCTAGCCATTGAGCTTGTGTAAAGACGTCATTCTCAATAATCATCCCGAATTGTTCGTTAATGTGAATTCTGTTTTCCGGGATAATGGTTTCTGTTAAGCCTGCAAAATGAGACCAGCGGTTTCCAAATATTTGGCAGAAATCAATTTTTACTTGGTATTGCTTCCGCATTAGGATAGCTATTTGATTCAGCTTTTGTTTTATAGAAAAAGACTGGTTTTTCAGGCATTCTTCTATGGCTTTTGTTTTAAATAAAGAGATCTCTTTCCCCATTTTTTATCCTTCCATAATATTGCTCCAGTATAGAAAAGAGTTTTGAATTGGTATAAAAGGGATCTTTTTTTGCTTCTTCAATCTCTTTTAGAATCATTTGTTCTCCTGCCTGCTTAGTTTCTTCTGATGCAAAATCATCCAGCCATTCTCGGAATGTCAAGATAGCATTGAGTTTACAAAATTTTCCTTCATGTCCATTTTTTAGCATCCCCATAATTTTATCACCAGTCCGGCCACAGCGGTAACCTGCCGTACAAAATGAAGTAATTGTGCCGTTTTCAGCAAATTCTCTAATGAGTTCATCTAAGGAACGGGTGTCACCAAGCATAAACTGTTGTCGCTCTTTTTCTTGTTGATTGTATTGCTCACTATAAGAACCAATTCCAATACGCGTGGAAGCATCAGTTTGAGTGCAACCAAGAGGGATGACTGCCCTTCTTACTTCAGCGGATTCACGGGCTGTAATGATCATACCTGAGTAGGGAATGGAAAGCCTTAACACAGCTACTATCTTTTTAAAATCTTTATCAGAAACCTGGTATTGATTGTTAATGGAAAAAGCTGCTCCTTCTGCAGGAGTTAAGCGTGGAAAAGAAACCGTATGTGGACCTACACCAAAATGATTTTCCATATCTATAGCATGATAAAGCAGGCCCATGACTTCAAAACGCCAATCATAAAGGCCAAATAGGGCACCTATCGCTAGATCATCTATACCAGCATCCATACCTCGATGTAAAGCATAAAGACGCCATTGATAATGGGACTTTATTCCACTTGGATGAACTTTTTGGTAAGTCTGATGATGATAAGTTTCCTGAAAGACTTGGTAAGTTCCAATACCGACAGACCAGAGTTTTTTTAAGTCACTGATCGACATTGGTGCAGCATTAATATTGACCCTGCGAATCTGGGCAAACCCTTTTTTTGTTGGAATTTTTGTATCGTATATCGCTTTAATGGAATCAGCCATGTAATCCGCATCACTTGACGGATGTTCTCCATAAACCAGGATTAATCGTTTATGACCAATTTTGCAGAGAGCTTCAGCTTCTTTTTTAATTTCCTCGATACTTAAAAGTCGTCTTTTTTCACTGGTATTTTCTGTACGAAATCCACAGTATAAACAGTTATTCACACAAAGGTTCCCACAGTATAAAGGGGCAAACGTGACAATCCTGTTGTCATAAACTGTTTTTTTGATTTGTCCGGCTGCTTCATAAATTTCAGACCAGAGATCTTGATCCATTACATTAAGTAAGGCGGCTGTTTCACCAGGCTCCAATCTTTCTATACTGAGTGCTTTATCAATAATAGAATGGATATAAGACTTTTCAGGATTTTTTGCTTGATCTAATTGGCTGATGATTAAATCATCATTGATAAAATCCTTACCTTGCTGAAGATATTTTGTAATTTCATCTTCTTTGATTACATTTTTAATCCAGGTATTAGAATTTTTTTGGGGGGGAATAGCTGTCATAGGCATCATCAGTCTCCTTAAATTTAGTTAAGACAGACTTCACCTGTATACCAGACAGATTGCCAATTTTTCCAGTCATAGCTGATATCTGATCTGTAGTTCCTTCTACAATGACAGAAATGACATGTACAGATTTTTCTTTCAAAGGAAGGCCTAGGCGGCCAATAATGATCTCACCAAAATCAGATAAAATAGAATTGAGTTGATTAACATTTTTTTTGTCGGTAAGTAAAATGGCTATAACACCAATTCTCTTTCCCATTAGTTTTCACCTCTGGATTAGATACAAAATAAGCTATCACTTTAAAATCAGGTCTTTCAAACAGTGAAGTCCTTCTTTCTTAGTTCATTTGTATAATGCTAAATATTTCGCTTTCTGTCAACCTTTTTTAACAGAAAGAAATAGAGACTAGATTTCGATGGGGATATAAATTTCACTAATAGATTCTTCATTATATGGCCCTAGATATTGATCACCATAAAATTCAAAATTATACAGATGGGGTAATTGATAGTCGCTTTCCAGCAACCAGTTTTCATAAATAAATTGATAGGTATAGCCAACACGATTTGATAACCCTTTATGAAAAAACTTCAGGTATTTTTGTTTTGGTAATACTTTTGCGGTAAACTGAATTGGTATATTATCTATAGTACTGGTTTCAACAGCTAAAAAGAAAAAAATTGAATCTCCGCTTTGATTGGCAAACCAGTATTGTACCTGGAAATATCTTTCAGGTTTAATTCGGTTTTTTATAAATGAAACATGATCAATTAGATTTTGCCAGGGTTTTGATAAATCTTCCTGCCACTTAAATTTATAGTAAAATGGAATACCAACCAAGCAAATAGGTCCTGTTTCTACCAATTCTGGTTCAATGCGGTTAATGATATTATAATTTTCTAATTTTTCTTTGGTCAGGGGAGTTTGAAGTTTAGCTTTATCAATTTTACCTGTTTTTCTTAAATTAGAAGGATTATAGCCAGTTACTTTTTGAAAGGCCCGGCTAAAGGATTCGGGGGTACTGAAACCATATTTAAAGGCAATATCAATAATTTTTGTTTTCTTGTTACATACATCTTTAATGGATTGAGTGATTTTTCTGTTAAGTAAATATGTTTTAGGAGATAACCCGGTAATTGCTTTAAATAAACGGCTAAAATAATAAAAAGAAAACCCGAGTTCTTGAGAAATATTATAAACATTCATATTGCTCTTCAGGTTTTCTTCCATAAGATTTAATGATTGATAAATCCGCTCTCTATTATTCATTTCTAAAAATTAAACTCATTTTCCCAACTAAAATTTGCTGAATCTTCAATACTAGTAGGCCAATGTTGACACCACTGAGGTACCTGTAAGTCCTTAACAATATCTGTGGAAGGGAGGTAAGGTTTAATATCTAACACTGGTGTATCCGGATCAGCGTCAATAAAAGGAGTATATAATATCCCTTTTTTATAGTCAATCTCATTAATGAAAACAGCGGTTAAAGCAATTGGATTGGGTCTGAGAGGTGAACGAGTCGCAAAAATACCAATTTTATCCGGACCATTTGTATAAGGTTTATCAATTACTAATATTTGTCTGTATTCAGGCTCATCCATTTGATTTGCCCACCAAAATATATTGAGATGACTGTACCCTTGTAGCCCTATCAGACCTTCTTTATACTGATTCTCTAAGTGGATTGCAAAACCCTGCTCAGTTTTTTTAATTTTACCAATTGCATTAATTGACATGTTGCTCATCACTGC
>JAKSBL010000207.1 GCA_022361115.1 Spirochaetota bacterium
CCAGCGGGTGGTAACACCAATGTTATCTTTATCTGCTGTGTAAAAGCCCCGGGTTCTGGTGGAGGTTTGATATTGATAGGGATTGTAGGGGTTATAGTCATAAAAAGTCGAGCCGTTGAGGCTGTCATCCCAATCATCCCAATCATCCCAGTCATCCCAGTCATCCTTGTCGGCAAAAGCAAAAAGAGTGAAGGTGAATAAAAAAAGTATAATACTTTTCTTCATGGCTGTTTTTATCCTCATTTATAAAATATTTAGTCATTTCTTAATATAAACTTGAGTGAACTCTGGACAATCTACCACATATTGATTAAATTTTCAATATAATTGTAAAAAATATTAGGATTTTTAACCAAACCATTCAATCATTTTCACTCTATTTAAGCCTGGGTAACGGTTATAATAACCAGTCATGAAAGATAAGGATATTTTTCTCCACCTCTCTCAAATAGTCAATTCAAATGAATCTATTTTATAAAGCAAAATCTTTAACTAAAAATATTTCTTGTATTTAGTTAAAGATTTTGCTTGTTTATTACAGAACCAGAAGTCTTAAAATTAACAGGAATGGACCGAACTTAAGATTTTGACGGAAGCGTTTAAACTCTGACATGACACAGTCAGGTAACCGGTTGAGAGGAAACACTTGCATTGTGGGAAAAATAATGTATAATTGACACTCCTATATGCATAAAACCAAAAACTAACAGGATTTCTCCATGGTTGATACAAATCAGATATTTAAAAAAGGTGTTTTAAAAAACAAAAAATATACCTTAAAACCGCTTGAAACACGCATTAAATTAAATCAAAATGAATCTCCCTTTGATCTGCCTGATGATCTAAAAGATAAAATATTGAGTCAATTAAAGGAAAAAAACTGGAATACCTATCCACTCTTTCTTCCTCAAAAGCTTTACCAGTTAACTGCTGATATTTTTGGAATTAAACCGGAAAATATCTTACTGGGTAACGGCTCTAATGAAATGATCTTTACCATCCTGGCCGCAGCAGTGGATGAAAACATACAGGTCAATATTCCGGTCCCTATTTTTACTGTCTACCAACTC
>JAKSBL010000240.1 GCA_022361115.1 Spirochaetota bacterium
ATCAAAAAATAAAATACTTCTTAGTATCCAACATATTAATGAAAAGTCAAATTATCAGTCTAATATTGTGAATGAATTAGAAAAATATGAAGCAACAATTGGGTCAGTAGTATTTGATTACAGTATTTTTCCTATATCCCAATTTCATGAAAATGAAAAGTTGGTGGGTTTTATTATGAATGATATTAGTGAAGCAAAACATTTTCAGCAGAAACTCTTTTTAAATGAGAAACTTATTGCTCTGGGAAAAGTTGCCAGCGGTATTGCTCATGAAATCAATAATCCCCTTTATGCTGTACTGGCGAATGCAGAAGAAATTGCTGATGATCCTGATTGTCCAGAACAGGATAAGGAATATGCAGATGAAATTGTGGAACATGTTATTAATGTTTCCAATATTATTAAAGATTTATCAGCTTATTCCAAAACTTTACGCAAAGATGATATTGATGAAGTGAATCTGAATGATGTAATTGAAGACTCAATTAAGATAGTAAAATACGGATCCAATGTTTTAGAAGTTGAATTAAATAAAGAACTCAATTTTGTCCCTTGTATTCATGCTTCTAAAGGAGAATTACAGCAGGTTTTTATTAATTTATTCAACAATGCGATACAGGCAATGGGCGGAAAGGGAAAAATTTTTGTAAATAGTCAATATGATGATGAAACGAATTTAATCAATATATCTGTTAGTGATACAGGAAGTGGTATTCCTGATGAAAATCTTGAAAAAATTTTTGAATTATTTTTTACTACCAAATCGAAACAATCTGGTACTGGCCAGGGATTACATATTGTGAAAAAAATAATCAATAAATATCAGGGAGAAATTAAAGTAGAAAGTAAGGTAGATGAAGGGACAACCTTTTTTTTGACTTTTAATATAGAAAATTAAAAGCAATTGAAATAAAAAACTTGCTGTAAAGAAGATTTCTTGATAATATTTGATTAGTTAGGTTTTATTATCTAAAATAACAGCAAATAAAAATACCGAATGGATTTTATATGTCAAAAAATATATTAGTTATTGATGATGATATAACTATTTTAAATAGTATTCAAAAACAACTGAAAAACGAAGATTTTGACATTGATCTGGAAATTAATCCGCTAGAAGGCTTAAAAAAAGCCTGCAATGAAAAATATGATTTAATCATTTGTGATATCCGTATGAAACCCATCAATGGTATTGATGTAATAAAAAAACTTAAAGCTGAAAATTGTAAAACCCCAATAATCATCTTAACCGGATATGTAGATGACAAAATTATTGAAGAAGTAAATCGCTTTGGTTCCAATGGGTTGCTAATCAAACCAGTAAGAAAAAAAGAACTTCTTGAGAGTATTCATAAAATTTTAAATGCTTAATTTATTCAGTGCTGCTTATCTTTACAAAACTGTGATCTTCTCGAAACTGATAGCTTCCTTTATAAACATGGGGTGGTTCTCCTTGCCAATCTTGAAAGGATAATCTGGAAAAATAGAGGGAATGATCTGCTTTTTCATAAAGATGGATCGTTTCTCCGGGAATTTTTACAAAATTACACTTTACTTTATGTAAATTCAAATCATGATGGGCTTCTTCAATAATTTTACGGGCTTCTTCCTGTAAAAAACGAATTTGCTTAACAATGAGTTCAAGTTTGCCATTCACCTGAAGGGAAAGCATTTTTTCGGCTTTTTCTATCTCTTTGGCTTGTTCAACAATACTGATAGGAGGATCTAAGGTACGAGACGGATAGGGCAATGTATTTTTATTTTTTACTTCCGGTTCTTTTTTATTATGTTGATTGATCATTTTAGCTTAATGTCCTCAGGTTATCTTTTTATATTGACATTATAGATAGTATATTCAATTAAACTGGTAAATAGCTCATAATCAAATTGATCCTGATCAAAAAGATGAGGATTATCTTTTTGAGCCGTAGTGACCAGAGTCTGATATTCTTCTGATCGTTTAAATTGGTAAAACTGTTTTACTCTAATATCTATATATTCATGGGTGTTTCTTTTGGCAACTGTCACAAAATTACCATTTTCAATCACATAAATCAAGTATTCCTCGTAAAGAGTTGCATAACCTGAATCAATTGTTTGTGCTTTATGCCCTAAAGGTACAATGAGGAAACCGGAGAACCAGCTGGCAAAAACCCTGGTTTTACCAAAAAGAGATTTAACAGATACAGGCTGTTGATTGATAGTTCCTTTTATGCTCAATAGAAGGAGTTTTTTCTCTTTTATAGCCCAGGTGGCAATATAACCTCTTTTATTACTATCACTTGTCACATCAAAATCAGGTCTCTTTTTAGTTTTATACAAAAACTCTAAAGGATTGGTAAAAAGTAAAAGTTTATCCTCTTTTTTTAGAAAAAAGTCCCCTACCTGAGCAGTTGGGAATGACATAAAACTAAAATATAAGAATATCAGGATGAGAAAACAATGTTTTTTAACTCTTTTCATTCTATCTATACCAAACTTTTTAAAAAATACTTTATTCATCAGATAGTATAATACATAAAGCTAATTTTTTCAGTTTTGAAGAGAAAATTATTGTAGATAAATTTCAGGTTCTGGGCAGAATCAGGGAGAGATCTGAGAGTGTTAAAAAGATTTCAAATTTTAAAAACCATAAATCTCTGGGAAAATATTAAAATTTATGCTTAAATAAGACTAATGAATAAACTTGAACTCATGATACCAGCTGGAAATCTGAAAAGTTTTATTGCTGCAGTTGAAAACGGAGCAGATGCTGTATATTTGGGATATAAAAAATTTAATGCTCGCCGTCCAGCTGACAACTTTGATATCTATCAATTATCAAAAATGACCGCTTTCGCTCATCTTAAAAATGTTAAAATATATCTTACCTTAAATATTGATTTAAAATCTAATGAATTAAAAGATGCTTTCCAAATTATAAAATTAGCTGTGCAAATTGGCATTGATGCAGTTATTGTAAAAGATGCTGCATTGATAAAAATCATACACACCTGGTTTCAGGATAAAATTGAACTGCATTTATCTACTCAATGTGCTGTTACCAATTACATGGGGCTTTTATTTGCTTCTCAGGCAGGGGCAGATCGGGTTGTTTTAGCCAGAGAACTGGAATGGGAGGAGCTTTGTCAAATTAAAGAAAAATTAAAAGGCCGGACAGCTATTGAATATGAAATATTTAGTGAAGGCTCTATGTGTTTTTCCATATCTGGTCGCTGTTTGGCTTCTTCCTGGGGAGGAGGGCGAAGTGGTAATAGAGGTGCTTGTATGGCTCCCTGCCGGGTAAATTGGCGAACAACAAAGGACAATCTAGTGGGAACTTCTCCTTTTTTTTCTATGAAAGATTTGTCTTTGCTACAGCACCTTTCGCAAATTCGTCAGGCTGAGGTAACAGCCATTAAAGTGGAAGGCCGGTTAAAGAGTGCAGCATGGGTCCAACAAGTTACCAAACTTTACCGTTTAGCCCTGGACTATGAAGGGAAATTGACTGATGATGTGGTTCAGCAAATGGATCGATTAACAAATGATCTAAAAAAATACACTGCCAGGGAAATCGTAAATGCTCATTTTTTTCAGCATAAGGATTTAATTGGTGCAAATAAGGAATTTAAAAATTTTGATAAAGAACAGAATTTAGTATTAAATACACCACTTCAAAGCTTTCAACCGTCGAGAAAACTTATTCTACAGTTAAAAAATCACCAATTAATGATAGAGGCTGTATTCTATTCTGAAAAACATCAGAAAACGATTCAATTAAAAAGAGGCGGCAAAAAAGGAAAAATTATATCACTGATGTATTTAAAGTCATTGATCTCAGAACAGCTTGATGTACCTGTAGAGATTGAGTGGCAGGAGGAAAAGGATCAAGAATTCAGTCAAGGAACCTTGAAAAAAGCAGCAGTAGAAATTGTAAAATTAATAAAAGAATTAGAAAGAAAACACTCGCAATTGCCTGCATTAAATAATCAGGAAATAACTTTTCTTCAGAGTAAACCTGGTGAAATAAAAAGAGAATACCAACTTGGCAAAATACC
>JAKSBL010000167.1 GCA_022361115.1 Spirochaetota bacterium
AGAATTAAAATTATCAATGTATGGATTAGATTAAAAAAAGGAATTAGGGGTTGAAAAAGAACATAGGAGGACACAAAAAAAACAGCGAAGCTGCCCCGCATTGAGTACAATGCTTAGCCGAGAACACAAAAAAAGACTCCAAAACCTCTTATCCGTGTTTGTGAACCTCTTTCCTCAATTCACCTGAAGAAAAAAATGAATCAGTTATTTTGTTAATTGCTGTGAGTGTTTCTTCAAGTGTGTGTTTATTTGTTCGTCTGCAAAAGAGAGGATTGTTGCTGCAAATCAGGCAGGTTCTGGAAGTAAAGCCAACATCCTTTCGTGAAACGGCTCTGCCCAAATTATCCAAAACATCTATGTCAAAAATTCTTCCTAAGGGATGTTTTTCTTCCAGTTTGATTGATTGTATTTTCAGTTGTTTTACATCTGTATTTATACTGAGAAAAAGCTGAAAACCAGCTGCATTATTTTTCTGATGGCTAAATAGTAAGGGCCAAGAATTATTATTCACCATTTTCATGATTGCTTTATAACCAGCAATATAAATTTTATGATACTGCTGTAGATTTTTGTTCGGGCCAGGAATATTTAAGCTGAATGAAATAATTGGTTTTTGAAAAGAGGTAATGATTTTTTTTTGAGTGGCAGACTTTAACTCACGTGCAGCAGCTATTTTGTGTACCAGGGAATCAGAAACCAATAAGTTATCCGCCACTTTGGCCTTCCTGTTCTAGAAAATACAAAAACAGCATAACTGCTAATAGGTCAGCACAACCCCCTGGGCTGATGTTTCTTTCGGTAAAAATCCTGTCCATATCCAATATTCTTTTTTTACCCTGGTCAGTATATATTCCACCTTCATTTAGCGCTTTAAAACTAATGTTTTTCATGAATTGTAAATTGCTGATGCCTCCTCGGCTTACAACATTACTGTCCTCAACTGTGGCCATCAAATAAAGCAGGGCCTGAATCAAATGGTTATTGATCAGATGAGGTGTTTTTGACATTTTAGCTTTAAAAAAAGGGAGGGCTGATTTTCTTACTGAGGCAAACCCGCTTTTCGCTTCACCTCTGATTCCAGTTATACCTGATTGCAGATAAAGTTTTTCCCCATAGGTTAAAGTTTTATGATTTAAATTACTACAGTTTAATGATTCCAGATCATCCTGTATAATATTGTCACACATCATTGCAGCTATTCCACAGATTGTTTCAGAATGAAATGCATAATCCTGATTGTTCATCCTGGCATATCCGGCTGCTGCTGTCAGCACACCAAGTGAAAAAATCTGCCCCTTATGGGTATTGATGCCTCTGGTTGCTAAAAACATTTTTTTTTCTGCAGTTTTTCCAATACTTCTGACTTCACTCAGTAAATCCGTCAAATTAGTGCCGGTAAATTTAATTCCTAATTCAGCGGTGGATAAAAAATACCGGCTCAATGATACTGAACTACAGATAAATGTAAAAAAATCCATATCCTGATGGGCTCCGTTATTGAAGCGATCAATCAGTCCTGGTTTTGGTGATGCAGACAGCTCAAAAAGCATGGCTTTTTGAGCTGTATCACCAATTAAAGCTACAATCCCAGTCAAGTCGCTTAAGCAACTGACTGGGATTTTTGAACAGATCATACTGCCAGGAGGATCTTTAAGCAGCATCTGTTGTTTTCTCTTTTTTTCTTTTTCTCATTTCCTTAAAAAAAGGATAACAAATGGAAAGAATTGTTAAGATCAATAGACAGATTGCCAAAGGAGATCCGACAAAAATATCGAGTTCTCCATTGGATATTTTAATTGCCCGCCTAAATGATTGTTCCATACTGTTTCCAACAATTACAGCTAGTATCAGCGGAGTGATAGGGATCTTTGCTTTACTAAAAAAATAACCTACCAATCCAAATATAATAAGTACGTAAAAATCCATGATACTGTAACTCATGGCATAGGTACCAACAAAAGCAAGCCCTAAAACAATAGGATATAGTATTTTAGGTGGTACAGCAAGCACCCGAACCAATAAGCCAGCAAGAGGAATATTGAGAAAAGCCAGAATGATATTTCCAATGAACATACTGGTAATCAATGCCCAGATAACAGTTGACTGCTGTTGAAATAACAGCGGCCCTGGTTGTAATCCCAGCATCAATAATGCACCCATCATTACAGCCGTTGTACCTGAGCCTGGTATGCCCAGGGTTAACATCGGTATCATTGCCCCGACAGAAGCTGCATTATTGGCCGCTTCCGGAGCAGCTAATCCTTCAATAGCCCCGTCACCGAATTCTTCCGGATGTTTGGAAAGCTGTTTTTCATTGGTGTATGACATTAAAGCAGCCATGGTTCCGCCGGCACCCGGCAGCGCCCCTATGAAAAAGCCTAATGGAGTTGAACGGAGAATCGGGAGCCAGGAACGTTTCCATTCCTCTTTTGATATCCAGATTTTTTTGAATTTGGTTTGCACTTTCTTTGTTCCTTCTTCTATGTTTTTAAAGCTTTTAAAAACTTCTCCAAGTGCATACATAGCGATAATAACAACTAGAAAATCAATTCCATTTTCAAATTCCAGAATTCCGAAAGTAAATCTTTTGATCCCCGATTGTCCGTCAATACCGATTGTTGCGATCATCAAACCAAAAATCATCGAGATAAATCCCTTTAACCGGTTTCCTTCTGTTAATGATGCAGTAGCAGAAAGAGCAAATAAAAAAAGCATAAAATATTCGGCTGGGCCGAACTTTAGTGCAAAACGGGCAATTGGCATTGCAATGGCAACCATGACAAATGTAGCAATTATTCCGCCAATAAAAGATGCAATAGCTGATATAGCTAAAGCAGATTCAGCTCTGTTATGCAAAGTCATAGGATAACCATCAAATGTTGCGGCAACAGCTGCCCCGTCACCTGGTGTGTTAATTAAGATCGAAGCACGAGAACCACCGTACATTGCTCCATAATAAACCCCGCCCATGGTAATGAGGGCAGCTTCTGGCCCCATGGTAAAGGTCATAGGGAGAAGTAAAGCAACACCTGTTGCAGGGCCTAAGCCGGGCAACATTCCAATAATTGTTCCAAGCAGACCTCCCAGAGTTACCCACATTATATTCATCGGAGTTAAAGAAACAGCAAAACCATCTATTAAAAATTGTAATATTTCCATATTTTACTCCCTAAATTTCGAGAAATGGTATCATAGGTAGATACACATTCAGTAATTTTGCAAAAATAATATACACAACAATACTAAATACTATTGCAATAAGTGTATTAATTTTCCACTTTGACCAGCCATTAAAGACAAACAATACCCCTTCTAAGAAGAGAATGGTCGAAATAATGTAGCCAACCCGATTAAAAAGCAGGGCGTAGACAATTGCTAAAGCACTAATGAGTAATATTTTTTTCAAATATTTGTCTTTTTGTATTTTGTCTTGTTTTTGTGAAGTGCTATTTCTTTTTCTTATCTCCATGTAATCCCGTATGATTAAACCTATTGAAAAAAGAAACATAAGGATCGATAACGCCAGAGGAAATATTTTTGGTTCCATTGGATATTGGCCTACACTGGCATTAGGCAGCAGTAAAGTAAAAATAAAATAGATAATTGACACAAAGAACATAATTATACCGGAAAGCATGGACAAATTCATAATACCTCCTACATAATATAATCAAGTGCTGCCAGCTTTTAGCAGCACTTGGTAATTTTTATTTGAGCATTCCAATCTCTGATAAAATATCTTTGTAATCTTCGTTCACTTTTGTTAAAAAGTTGCCGAAATCCGGTGCGTCCAGATAAACATTATCCCAGCCATTTTTCTTACAAGCAGCTGCCCAGTCTGTGGTTTCTGTCATTGCTTTTAGAGTTTCCCGCCAGTATTGCTGGGCATATTCAGGCATATCTGGTGTACCAAAAAGCCCGCGCCAATTAACAAAAGTTGCTTCTATACCTTGTTCCTTACAAGTTGGTATTTCAGCCATAACTCCGGTTCCTACTCTATGGTTGGCTGATTGAGCTAATGCTTTCAAATCACCACTTTCAATAAGAGGGAGGACTTCAGATAGTCCGGTGGAAAACAAATCTATATGTCCGCCTAAAACTTGAGCGGAAGCTGAGTCATCAAAACTGATATAATCAATTTCTTTGAGGTTAGTTATCCCAGCAGCTTTTGCCATAATCAGGAATTGTAAATGATCCATAGAACCAACTGATGATACCCCGCCGATTTTGACACTTTTAATGTCTTTTTTTAAGGCATCCATAATATCAGTCATTGTTTGATATTTAGAATCTGCTTTTACCACATATACAGCATAATCAGCAATCAACCGGGCCAAAGGAGTTACATCTTTATAACTTAGCTCTGTTGTCCCATTCAGATTGGTTAAAATCAGGGGTGGTGAATAAACACAAATAATTTTGTCTGAGCCTTTTTTTTCCTGAAGATGTGCCAGGTTTACCGCACCTCCGGCACCAGGATTGTTACGGACCGGCATCGGAACTTTCACCAGTTTAGTGTCTTTTAAGACTTTTGCTACAGTCCTAATTGTTAAATCCCATCCACCTCCAGCACCACCTGGAGCAATAAAATCCAAGGGTTTTGTAGGATAATTCGTATTCTCCCCTTTTTTACATCCGGTAAATGAGAATAAAAGAATTAATACGATTGTTAATAATCGCCATACCAATTTGGTATTTTTCATAATCAGCCTCCTCTATTTTTTCTTGCTTATTGAAAAAAGGAATTATCATAATTGTTACTTTATCTTTGATTTACTTTGCTTTCTAATTAGTCAGTTAAAATCAAAAATTATATATTTAAAGCAATATTACCTGGATATGATATTCCTCAATTTCATTTATTTAATCTTTTACCTGCCTGATTGTATCGATAATTGTACCGTCACGGTACTCTATCAATCCGATTATGCGGTCTTCAAATTCGATTGGTTCGGGTATTCCTACAATTTTTTCTGCAATTCGCTGCAATTCTTCTATTTTGCAGACAGGAAGATGAGCTTTTTTTAATTGCTCAATAATATCAGTCCGTCGAGGATTAACAGCGATTCCTCTATCGGTTACCACCACATCTACACTTTCACCAGGAGTGATAACATTATTTACCCGCTTTACAACAGAAGCAGTCCTTCCCCGTAGTAGAGGAGCAATAATTATTGAAATCCCCGATCCAATTGCAGTATCAGAATGTCCTCCCGAAGCACCCATGATAATTCCATCACTGCCGGTTATTACATTTACATTAAAATCCGTATCCACTTCCAGGGCACTTAAGATCACAACGTTTAATTTATTGACAATACATCCCTTATTTAAAGGATTTGCGTAAAAAGAAGCGCTGATTTCCTGATGATAGCGGTTTTTCCCTATTGACTCTATTGCTACATGGTCAAAACTTTGTACATCCATTAATCGTTTGATGAGACCAGCTTCGTGAAGTTCTACCATTTGTGCCGTTATACCACCTAGAGCAAAACTGGCACAAATTCCTTTTTTTAGCATTTCTTCCTTTATAAAACGGGTTGTTGCTAATGAAGCTCCACCTGAACCGGTTTGCAGAGAAAACTCATTTTCAAAAAAACCGGAATTAATAATGACATTAGCAGCTAATTGGGCAAGCAGCAAATCATGAGGATTTTTGGTCATCCGGGTTGCACCAGTACTGATTTTTTCCGCATTGCCAATCTGATCTACTTTAACAATATAATCTACCTGATCTTGATGGATACTAAATGGAGTATTGGGATAATCAACCATTTCATCGGTCAAAAGGACAACTTTTTTTGCATACAGTGCATCCTCAATAGCGTAACCCAGTGAACCACAGCGTGATTTTCCGGTAAAACCATTAGCATTTCCATAAACATCACAGGCCGGTACTCCCAGGAAAGCTACATCAATGTTGATTTTTCCGGTTTCAATTGCTCTTGCCCGGCCGCCATGGGAGTGGATTAGGACTGGTTTTTCCATAAGTCCATAGGAAATTTCTCTTGCTAACTCTCCCCGTAAACCACTGGTATAAATTTGGGTTATCAAACCATTTTTGATATGATCAATTAAAAAATCATGACAATTAGTTAAAGAACTGGATGCAAGGGTCAGGTTTTTAATTCCCATCTGTGCTATCACATCAACGACTTGTTTAATGACCAGATCACCGTTTCTAAAATGATGGTGAAATGAAATAGTCATGCCATCTTTTAAACCGGTTTTTACAATTACATCTTCAATTGAATCAATAATTTTATTCAATTTAGGTAAGCTTCTGTTTCCTTTGTCTTTTTTGATTAAAGGAGTATGTTTAAAAGCCCCGTCAAATGGATTGAGGTTATTAAAACCAGATATACTTAAAGGAACTTCACGGTCAATTGCATTTTTTGCCATTTTAATCATTATAATACTCCTCATTAAATCTATAGGAAGACAACTTGGCTAAATTTAAAATGTATTCTGCCCTTTCAATCATTGGTTTGTCGATCATATTGCCATCCAGTGCGATCACTCCGCTGCTGTTTTGTTCTGCTTCTTTCATTGCAGCAATAATCCGTAATGCGGACTGGATTTCTTTTTTGTCCGGTGAAAAAATTTCATGGACAGGGCCAATCTGTCTGGGAGTGATGACTGATTTTCCATCAAATCCCAATTGCTTGATCATTTTTACTTCTTCGCGAAATCCTTCATCATCGTCTACTTTCGAGTAAACAGTATCGATCGCACAAAGATTGGCTGCTCTTGCAGCATTCAACACCTGGCAGCGGGCATAAAGTAGTTCCGTCCCTTCCGGGCTTCTCTTTGTTTTCATAGCTGTTACATAATCTTCAGCACCAAGAGCAATCCCAACTAACCTTTTGCTGGCTGTTGCAATTGAATAGGCATTAATAACACCTAATGGGCCTTCAATAGCAGCAAATAATCTGGTATCCCCTTCATTTATTCCTAAGCGTTTTTCTTCCCTGGCAATTA
Organism: Spirochaetota bacterium; assembly: GCA_022361115.1. GTDB lineage: Bacteria > Spirochaetota > GWE2-31-10 > GWE2-31-10 > GWE2-31-10 > JAKSBL01. Next base: position 6,982 of record JAKSBL010000167.1, read on the forward strand.
TTTCTTCTGTCCGGTGAATGTCATTGGCTGTTTCTGTTTTGGGCAGACGGATAACATTGACTCGGGCACTTACCATTGCTTTGATATCTTCTTCCCCAAAGGGAGTATCCAGGCTATTGATCCGGACCAGGGTCTCTGTTTTCGAATATTCCAAAGTCCGCAATGAGTGATAAACCAGCATTCGGGCAGAATCTTTTTCTGCTAAAGTGATAGAATCCTCTAAGTCAAACATTATTGAATCAGAACCGTAAACATGAGCATTCTTAATCATTCCGGCATTATTGCCTGGTACATAAAGCATTGTTCTACGCAATTTCATTTTTTTCTCCCCAGGTATAGGTTTTTGTCTGAGTTGCTCGCATGAGTGCGGTTTCAATTCTGGCCCGGATAGTACAATTCAGGCCGCCTTTATCAATGACAGTTACTAAAGCATTGGTAACCTTAAAATCACTCAGAGCTTGTTCTATAACCTGTCTTATCTGCTTACCAAATTGTTTTTCTACATCGCTTTCCAGATTGATGATGTTTCCTCCGGTCAGATTTTCTTCAACCGTAATCAGGACATCACTGGATTCCAGAGTGCCGGAAATGCTTTTTTTTAAGATTTTCATTTTAATTTACCTCTTAAATTTTCACGAATTGATTTACCATCTTCTGATAATAGATAGGTCATAGTTGATTCGGGTACCATCTTTGATAATATTTTATCCTGGCCTTCAGCAAAATATTTTCTGACGGCAGATGCACTGACAGCCACCCCTTGTATTTGTAAGCGGTTTATTTCAATTACATCGATCCCTTTTTCTGGTAATGTTTCTTTCATTACTTTATTGTAATGACTGGTGACCGGACAATAAGGTTCTTGTCCAACATAACGCCTGGTAATTCCTAATGCTGGGGCAATAATATCTGCAAAAATTTTTAAATCGAGCCGGGCATGATTGTCGATTATTTTTTCAGAATCCTTGTTAAAATAAGATGGAAAAGTTGCATAGGAAATGATATATTTTCCTGCCCGATGAACATGAACATTAGAGAGGTCCTTGATACCATTTACCACCAGATTATATCGGACTTCTGATGGAAAGACAGATTGTTCTTCCTCAACAATAAAAAGGTGGACAACATCACATTGTTTCGCTGCTTCTTCAATTAAAAAACGGTGTCCATAGGTAAAAGGATTGCAATTCATTACAATTGATCCAATATTTTCACCTTGCTGTTTTAAAAGCAGCAGCATTTCCAGGTAATCAGAAATGCCGTTTGGTTTATTTTCAAATAAGGTAACTTCATTATCCAGGGTTGTTATCTCACTAAAATTGAGTTGTTTAAAAACGATACGGTTTGAAGGGTGGGTATAAATAAAATAATGGTTTCTCCCTTTGTGATACTGATAGGAAATCAAATCAGAAACGATTCGATTGGTTAACCCCAAGCCTTGATGATCTTTAGCAACGGCAATACATTTTAGGACATAACCACTAACCGCACCAGAAGCGATAATACGTTCATCTTTAAGAATTACAGTTGTATATTCCAATTTTGAGTCAATAGTTAAATCCTGTTCCGCAAGGAATTGAATAAATGCATTCTTTTCTGTTTCAGAATTTAAATTCAAATGTGCTGTTTTGTATTCGTAACCATTCATTGTCTTCACAATAAATGAAATTGATTATTATGGTAAGGAGTATTTGTCTGACATTGCAGTAGGAATTTTCCTACAGACAGGCAGGTTAAATTATGATATAAATAAAAACAGGATTTTGTTTATGAAAAATGCTCTTTACTATTGTCTTGTCATATTTCTTATTCTTTTCTTCAGTTACATTTTATCAGCCAGTGAATATCGATTTTCAAAACTTTCTATGGAAAACGGCTTATCAAATAATTCTGTTTTTAAAATCCTGCAGGATTCCAGAGGTTTTATGTGGTTTGGTACCTTTAGCGGTTTAAATCGGTACGATGGAAAAAATTTTACTGTTTTCAAACCAGAGGCTCGATTTCCCAATAGTATTAGCAGCTCCGTTATTTTTGATTTATTTGAAGATTCGAAGGGAAATCTCTGGATTGGTACAGATGGAGGCGGATTGAACCGGTATGATTATAAAAGTAATCAGTTTTTCCATTATAATAAACAAAAAAATAATCGTTCTGGTATTACCAGTGATCAGGTTTACGCAATAAATGAAGACAAACAAGGTCGTATCTGGATTGGTACGGATGGAGGCGGGATTTCAGTATTTAATCCGCAAAGCAATAGTTTTTCTAGTTATTCTGCTGATAATCCGAAAAGCGGATTAAGGAGCAATACAATTCGCTGTATTTTTCGTGATAGTAAGGACCGGATGTGGATTGGAACAGAAGGGGGAGGGCTATCTTGTTTTGATGACCGGAATGATAAATTTATTACTTATCAACATAATTCAAAGGATGCAGAGTCACTTTCTTCCGATGTAGTCCGGACTATTTATGAAGATAGATCGGGAACTCTCTGGATCGGGACAGAAGGAGGCGGATTACTGCGCTATTATGAAACTGAAAAATTTGTGCGTATTCCCTTAGCAGATGCAAAATCGGTCCGGACAATCAATGAAGATGAATATGGCAGGCTCTGGATTGGTACAGAAGGTAAAGGTGTTTTCGTTTTTTCACCCGATCGAATAAAATTTCAGCAAATTAAAAATAGTCAATATAATCCTGAATCCTTAAGTTATGATAAAATTCGTTCTATATATATTGACCGGTTAGGGATTATCTGGATCGGAACCCGGGGAGGCGGGATCAATAAATATAATTCAAAAGCAAAATATTTTTATCATTTTAATGATAATCATTCGAAAGGATTATCTTTAACCAGTAATAATATCAACCAGATTTATGAGGATTCACAACAGAAAATCTGGGTGTGTACCGATGGGGGGGGAGTTAATTTTATTAAAAACAGAACTATTTTAGGTTCATTAAAAAATTCAGCTGGCAATCCCAATTCTTTAAACAGCAACCATGTTTTTGCAGTTGTTGAAGATAAGGATGGTTTTATTTGGCTGGGAACTGAAGGAGGCGGATTAAATCGCTACCATCCGGAAACAGGAAATTTTAAACATTTTCTCCATAACCCACAAGATCCGGACACTATTAGCAGTAATGTTGTTTGGTCCCTTTTTGAAGATTCGAAGGGAATGCTTTGGATCGGGACAGAAGGCGGCGGATTAAATCGATACAATAAAGAAACCGGAACTTTTTTTCATTATCAATATGATCCGGACAATAGTGCTTCTCTTATCGGTAGTTCAGTACACACGATATTTGAGGATTCTCATAACAGGCTTTGGATCGGAACCTGGGATGGCGGAGTGAGTCTTTATCAAGAAGATGATACCTTTATTCGTTTTAGGCGTGATCCGAGAGATCCCAACTCCCTTAGTGATGTTAGTATTAATTGTATTTTTGAGGATTCCAATCAGAGAATTTGGATTGGAACAGCAGGCGGCGGATTAAATTTGTATCATGAAGAGAATCGCACCTTTACCCATTTTACCAGTAGTGATGGGCTGGCAGGGGATAATGTATTTGGTATTTTAGAAGATGATCATAAAAATCTCTGGATAAGTACGGATAACGGCCTTTCCAAAGTTTATGCTGATCTAAAAACTTTTATAACCTACACTGAAGAAGATGGACTGCAAAAAAATGAATTTACCTATAATGCATTTTGCAAAGCAAGTACTGGTGAATTTTTTTTCGGGGGCACAAATGGAATAAGTAGTTTTTTTCCGGATGCCATTGTTGAAGATGCTTATACTTCCAATATTGTATTGACATCAATTGAACTACTCGATTCCGGAAAAAAAAAGAATGAAAAATTATTTCAAAATCCTTTTGTTAAATTATGGCCCACACAAATCAATCAATTAGAACTCCCGCCGAAAAATTTGTTAACCATTAAATTTGCCCTTTTAGATTACACAGCACCAGACAGAAATAAGTATTCTGTTTTGCTGGATAATTATCATACAGAATGGCTGTATATTGATAGACAAAATTATATAACTTACTCAAACATTCCTCCTGGTAATTATTTATTTAGGGTAAAAGGTGCAAATAGTAAAGGTATTTGGAGTGAAATTAAAGAACCATTAAAGGTCAAAGTCCATCCTGAATTTTACCAGACCTATTGGTTTTATTTACTGGTAATTATTTGCTGTATCTCCTTAATTTTCATTATTTATAAATTACGTACCCGTTCTCTGAAAAAACAAAATCAAATTTTAAAGGAATATGCCTATCATATTGTCCAGGCCAGGGAAAAAGAAAGAACCAGTGTAGCTCGTGAAGTTCATGACGAATTAGGACAGATATTAACAGTCTTAAAAATGGATCTTTTTTGGTTATATAATCATTTAGATCAGCAAAAAGATGTTTTGAGTGAAAAAATTAATAATACCCTTGATTTGGCTAATGTTTCCCTTGAGTCAATTAAAAGATTATCTGCAAAATTACGTCCAAATGTGCTGGATAACTTATCCCTTTCCAAGGCAGTAAAATGGCTAGTTGATGATTTTTCACGTCATTCAACTGATTTATTATATTCTGTTGAATTTAATGGTGATATCTATACGATTGATATCGAAACTAAAACTTCTATCTTCCGAATACTTCAGGAATTACTGACCAATACTATTCGTCATTCCAATGCATCGGAAGTAAAAGTGGTATTAACTTACAAAAAAACTGAAATTGTCATGCAGGTCACTGATAATGGGATTGGAATTAATAAAGAAAATATTAATTCCCATACTTCTTTTGGAATTATTGGAATAAAAGAGCGCTGCAATTCGATTTCTGCCAAATTATCTTTTGCTCATGGAGCTCAGAACGGAACAATAGTAACGGTTTTAATCCCCTATCAGCAAAAATAACGGAGGAAAATATGGGGTTTTTATCCCTGATCAAAATAATGATTGTTGACGATCATCCCCTGATACGGGAAGCATTGAAACAAATATTGAGTGAAAAATTAAAAATTAATCATTTTATAGAAGTCGATAACGGTACAATGATTATCACTAAAATAAAATCCGAATCTCCGAATATTGTAATACTGGATATTTCATTGCCTGGAATTGATGGATTAACAGCATTATACGAGATAAAAAAAGAGTACCCAAATTTACCGGTTTTAATCCTCAGTATCCAACCGGAAGAACAATATGCCTGCCGGGCTTTTCAGCTTGGCGCTTCAGGCTGTGTTAATAAAACTACTGCTCCAGAAGATATTGTTGATGCGGTTAAAGTAGTATTAGGAGGCGGAAAATACATCAGCCAGAATGCTAGTAATCTGTTGATCAATGAACTTTCCCTGGAAAAAAAAGAACTTCCTCATTTGACATTATCAAAAAGGGAATATGAAGTACTAGTTTTAATAGCTTCTGGTAAGAGTTCAGGAGAAATTTCAAAAATTTTAAATTTAAGTATCAAAACTGTCAGTACCTATCGATCCAGAATTCTGGAAAAAATGAACCTGCAAAATAATTCCCAGTTGATCCGCTATGCCTTTGAAAATGATCTAGTTTAAGCTGTCACAAATTTCAAATATTAAATTAATGATATTTGATTATTATCAATCGTTCCCTCTTTAGTCAATTCAACAACATCTCCTCAGCCTCTTTCCTTTTCCAGTTTATCAATCATACACCGCCCCTCTTTGAACACCTTAACAGGCTCTGTCATCGTGAAAAGGTTTTCCAGAGGATTTTCTTTTAGCAGAAGCATGTCTGCCAGTTTCCCCTCAGCAATGCTTCCCAGTTCATCATCCTTCTTGACAATCTCCATATTCCCAAGGGTTGCAATACGAACAATCTCTTTATTACTGAATCCGTAACGTAAAAGACTCTCCATTTCTATTTCCAGTCCACCGCAAAAAGTGAGTCCTGTTCCGCCATCTGTTCCCATACCAATTTTTGTACCAATCTGCCGGAAATTTTCCATACTCTGGGGTGCATGGAGAGCAAAGCCATGGCAGCGTTCAGCAAAGACCTTTCCCAGGGGCGGAATTTTCCTGTTGGGTTTTTCTTCAAGGGTAAATTCCAGCAATCCTTTGTATGCTTTTCGTAGCTGGGGCAGAGTTGCCTCTTCAATATGGTGCATAGCCAATCGTCTCAGGGATTCGCTGAAATATTTATACTCCTCATTATCCGGGTAGCCTTCAGATCCGCAGTTATAAGCAAGATAGGCCCCAACACCGAAAGTCGGAACAATGGCTACATTATTAGAGACCATGGCCTCACTATCCTCTTTTGTGTATGAGCCATCCACTGTAAGGTGAGCTATTGAATTTATTCCATGTCTGATAGCTCTCCGGGCCCCCTTTAAAAACATGGCGTGGGTTTCCAGAATGGTTCCATATCTTTCAGCCTGGGCACAGATCAGTTTTAACTGTTCATCTGAAAACATATTGAAGGTATCTTTTTCATTTTTACCGAATAATGGTTTCTCTTCCATATAAATTTTAAATGACTGGGCACCCATGGCATTTATTTCATCAAAGTGATCTATAATTTCCCTATCATTTTTAACAAACCTCAATACTTGTCCCCCAAACATAATCTCCATCATTTTGTTCAGGGTTTTCCCCACATCCCACATTCCCCCCACTGGTATCAGAGCAATATAACTGGGCAGGATTCTCGGACCCAGGAGGTTACCCCTGTCAATCTCATCTTTAAGATCATGGACCATATCGTAGGCCCCTGCGCTGTTTCGAACTGTTGTACAGCCTTTCTCCAGCACATATTCACAGTTTCTCATTCTCTGGCCATCGAAATAATGGAGTGACGACATGGTCATTCCATGTTCGGCAATCATAGAGACATGGCAGTGGATATCAGACATACCTGGAGTCAGATACATATGGCCTCCATCAATCACTTTGGCAATTTCAGGTTTTTTTGAGAGTGTTTCTACTTCTGCCTGGGTAAGGAGTCTTCCAAAATGTCGGCCATTTATTAAAATTGCTTTCTGCTCATGAATTTTCCCCTTATCAACATCGAGAATATTTACATTTTTAAGTATCCATTTTCTATCCTCTTCCAGATCCCAATTTGCCGGCACCTTTTTTTTATATTCATAATTACTTAATTTACCTGCCAGCAGATTACCAATATTTTGTCCGAAATTTGCTATTCCTTTCTTTTTCATCTTATCATTCTCCTGTTTTGTAATTTTTTGAAATTCAACCTAACGGTAGGTCGATTACCAGATAAAAAAATATATTTAAATCACCTCTAATTATTCAGGGTGTTTGATACCATTCCATATAATTTCAAAGCATTTCTCACCAATCCTGTTGGCATCGATGGTAGTATCCAGGATCCGGCTAATATTAATCCCTTCCAGGAGAGCACCAAAAAGATAAAAAATCGTAGTATAATCAATACGCTTACTTATTACTTTCCTGGCTATCGCTTCTTCAACTTTTACCTTGAATAACTTTTCCATTTCCTGGTTATTTTTTCCATAAATTTCATCAAAGCGGGGGACATATCTTATGGAATCAAAGACAAGATAATATACCCCAAACCGCATTTCCTCTTTTGTTTCAAGAATATCCATAAGTTCTCTGTCTATTTGAGCAAAGGATGTCAGCATTTTTTCAAGAAGTGTCTTCAGGTCTGTTTCAGCATGGAAGATATCCTTCATCCACTTACCCCACCAGCTAAAAAAATAACGGATCACCTCTGAAAACATCTCATCCTTACCTTTGAAGTAGTGATATAAACTCGGTTTTGCAATGCCGACTTCCTTTGCAATTTCATTTAATGAGACGTCTTTGTATCCCTTTAGACAAATGTGCTTTAGGGCCACTTTGATGATTTGTGTTTTTGTATCCATTTTCGACCTACCGTTAGGTAGATAATACTAAAAATATCTATTAAAAGCAAGGAAAATATGGAAAATTTTCATTATTTATCTGATCAAGCCTGAGGGAATTGATAAAATTCTATTGATTGGGCTAATCATTGGAATATTGATTTCATTAGAGTGGTGGCATATGTATGCCGATAATGAATTGAAAATCACAATACCAGTCTTTTTATCCTTTGTGGAAATAACAAAAATAATAATCATTTCGTTAATCCTGGGATTGTTATTACTGAAATTTCTAAAGTAAATCTGATTAAGTGATAATAAAACTTATCAAAGAAAAGCAGTAAAAAAACCTGAAATATGAAGAAAACAAAAATTATTTTTATGGTTTTCCCGGCCATTTCAGATAAATAGGGAATGATCTTTTTTTAAAGCTTTTTCCATTGTTTTTTCCTGCCATTTATTGACTTTTATTATAACATTCCCTATCATTATAATATCATTGAATCGGAGTGACCGTATGAATGATATAGCACTGAACAGTTTGACAAAAATGAAAATCAGATTGTGGTTTCTCGGTGGATTTGTCATGCCGCCTTTGATGTGGATTTTTCTGATTTGGTATACAAATTGTTTTGACAACCTGGAAATGATTAGAATCATTACAAATCCCGTATTGTGGATCTATGTCGGCAGCTACATCGTCATAATGACGCTTTTACTCAATCTGACTATGAAGCGGATTGAGCAATCTGTCAAAAAAGGAGATTATTTAAAGGCCCAAAAAGGGCTCTTCAATATTGCCCTCCTTTTTTTTATCGGCGGTGCAATTTACTGTGTTATTGGTCCGAATACCGGAATGGTTGGCAATGGCTTTGCACAAACAAATTACCTCATTGGACTTTTCTTCGGCATTCCCGTCATCCTTTTGTTTGCCATGCCTTTTTTTATTATGATGTTGAAATCAAGTGAAGAATGGGCTGCACCCATACCCTTTGAAAGTACCAGGAATATGCTCTCCTTCAGCTACCGGATGAATGCCATAACAATAATAGCGAGCTTCGGAATGGGTATGACTTTGCTGATATCCGTATTTTCACTCCTCTACAACAATAACTCGACCGGGACGGTGGAGTTTGGATCGTTAATCACCAGATTGGTTGTCGTGTCATTGATCGGTATCTTTGCTCTCATATTCCCCCTTTTACTTCAGGTATCGGGTATTTCCGGGCAGTTAAAAATGCTCCGTCAACAAGCACTCAAAATGGCTGAAGGATATTTGTCATTTCATTCGCAAGTCACCGAAAGAGATGAACTGGGGCTACTGAGTTTTGCCCTTAGTTCGATGACCAGGGAAATCAGCAGGGTTGTCTCAACAGTGCAGATTACAACGGATCTCCTTTCCTCCGGCAGCCGTGACCTTTCCAAAGGAGCCCAGGATCTTTCCGGAAGTGCCTCTGCGCAAGCGGCAAACGTGGAAGAGATATCGGCTTCTATGGAACAAATGGGGGCGAATATTCAAAGCACAAATGACAATGCACTGGAAGCTGTAAATATTGCACAAGGTGCTGCAACTGAGGCCCAGAGCAGCGGTGAAACAGTACAACGCACCGTCAGTGCTATGGAAAAGATCGCACAGCGAATTTCGATTATCGAAGACATTGCACTGCAGACAAACATGCTTGCTCTGAACGCTGCCATTGAGGCTGCAAGGGCCGGTGAAAGCGGCAAGGGTTTTGCTGTTGTCGCCGATGGGGTACGTAAACTCGCCGCAAGTAGTATCGAAGCGGCAAAAGAGATTAATGAACTATCCCGAAGCTCATTGGAGGTTGCAGAAAAATCCGGTCAAATGATTACTAAATTAGTGCCTGTGATCATGAAATCTGCGGAGCTCATTCAAAAGATCAGTGCAGCCAATAAAGAGCTGAATATCGGCTCCGATCAAATTAATACTTCGATGAGTCAATTTGACAACGCTATCCAGCAAAATGCCAGCTCCTCAGAGGAACTGGCATCAACGGCAGAACAGTTCAAAGATCAGGCTGAAAAACTTTTGAATGCGGTTAATTTTTTCAAAATTGACGAATATGCTGAATAGTGAGGGAATCTAAGTATAAGCAATCAATGATACGCTGTATAAGTAACAGGTTTTACCTGGATAATTTGTTGGCAATTGGGGTTACAATTGAGCCGAGCAGCAGTAAAATAGTCAATATTGCCAGTAAAACATAATCCGTATTTTTGAGATCAAGCAACATTAAGATAAAATAAAAATCAGTTATACCAATCAAAATGACAACACCGCTTTTAAAAAAAGTAATCCCTTCGTTTTTTGGCTTGATTAACAAGATGAGTGAACTATGCGCAAATCCAAAAGAAATAGTTAATGAGACTGCAAAAAACTGCCACCACCAATCTTCATTCACATTCATACGGCCGGGTAATTCCCAGATAACCAAAATCGAATAGATAAAAGCCCAAAAATTAAAAAAGTTGGCCAGGATGGAAAACAGTCGACAATGTTTTTGACTATAAACAGCATATACAGCCAGACCCATTAAAGCAAAATAATCCAT
>JAKSBL010000697.1 GCA_022361115.1 Spirochaetota bacterium
GATCCCAATATAGCTCGATGGATCATAACAGGTCTGTGTTTTTGCCCATCTTTGCCAATATAATTAATATCAAATCTTTCCGGCATGGAGAAATCAACCTGAATGGTACCGCATTGCCAGCTTCTTCCAATAGCATCATTGATATGAAAGTCAATTTTTGGCCCATAAAAGGCCCCATCCCCTTCATTAATCTGATAAGCTAATCCTAACTCTTCTAAAGCATTTTTTAAAGAATTTTCTGCCAGATCCCAGATATCAATTGATCCAATATATTTCTCTGGCCGAGTAGAAAGTTCAAGCTGAACCTTTTCAAAACCAAAGTGGTGGTAAATTTTTTGAGTCAGCTGGATGACTTTGATCACCTCATCTTTTACCTGTTCTTTTGTACAATAAACATGAGCATCATCTTGAGTAAACTGACGAACCCTTAATAAACCATGCAGAACACCTGATTTTTCATGACGATGTACCAAACCTAATTCAGCAATTTTTAAAGGCAATTCACGGTAAGAGTGGATACCATCTTTAAATACCAGCAATCCGCCTGGGCAATTCATCGGTTTAACAGCAAAACCCTGTTCATCAATTTCAGTAAAATACATGTTTTCTTTATAATTATCCCAATGTCCGGAACGGTGCCAGAGTTCCTCATTCAAAATAATTGGGGTTTTAACTTCAACATATCCTTCTTCATAATGAACCTTCCGCCAGTAATCTAATACTGCATTGTATAATTTCATGCCGGCTGGTTTCCAAAAAGGAAAACCTGGACCTTCAGGATAAAATCCAAAAAGATTCATCTCTTTGCCAATTTTACGATGATCCCTTTCTTTGGCTTCTTCCAGCATCTTTAGATAACTCTTTAAAGCCTTCTGATCAGCAAAAGAAGTACCATAAATACGCTGAAGCATTTTATTTTTTTCATCACCACGCCAATATGCGCCTGCCAGTTTTAAGAGTTTAAATGCTTTAATATAACCAGTAGAGGGGACATGCGGCCCCCGACAAAGGTCTGAAAATCCGCCATTAGTATAAAGAGAAACTGTGTCAGTCTCTAATTTTTCTGCCAATTCCAGCTTATATATATCATTATTTTCAGAAAACATTTTAATCGCATCAGTTCTAGGGATAACAGTCCTTTCAAATTTTTCATCCCGATTAATGATTTCCTGCATTTCCTTTTCAATTTGCTCAAAATCACTATCACTAAACCGTGTTTCAGAATCAAAATCATAATAAAACCCCTCAGCAATTGCAGGACCGATTGCCAGCTTGGTATTTGGAAAAAGTTTACACACACTGGCAGCCATAATATGTGCAGCAGAGTGACGTAAAATCTCTATACCTTGATCCGAATTTATTGAAATCCATTCGATATCTAAATCTTCAGTCACTGGCTGATTTAATTCTAATATTACATCATCTTTTTTGGCAGCAACAATATTACTTTTTGCACCAGGTAAATGAGTCTCTATTAATTCCAGAAGAGAATGATTTTCCTCCAGTTGATACTCTTTTTTTCCAACTCTTATATTAACCATGCATATTCCTTCATTGCCATTCAATTTTTAATCAAAACCCATAGATTTCAATAAAATGTTGAATATATAAAAATCATTGATGAAACAACAATATAGATTAGACGAAATTTCATATATTTATTGAAAAACAATTCTTTCCAACAAATGGTGAAAAACAGTAGTTATAAATTATTCCACTGATATTTGGAGGTCATAATATAAAAAAAATGAAAAAATATCAATGTTTTCTTTACTTTTTTTCAAAATTATTCATCATTTTCCATTTACGAACACCAATTCTTAAATTAAATCACACGATCTGAGTGCTAACTTTGTTAAAATTGTAATTCTCATTGTAAAATCAAAATTACATATTGATAAATTTCAGAATAAATAATAAGATGTTTCCATCAATAACCTAACATCGAGTAAAATTATTTTTCCATGCTCATTATCAGTAAAAGGAGTTTACTTATGCAGAATGATTTTCATAATATTATCAAAACACAACAAGCCTATACAATCCATGAGACCAATTTTAAAATAGGAAAAAAATATCAGGGAAAAGTACGGGATGTTTATGATCTCAATGATCAGTTATTAATCATTACCACTGACCGGATCAGTGCTTTTGATCGTGTATTAACCACTGTCCCTTTTAAGGGAGCAATACTCAATAAACTTTCCTTGTTCTGGTTTAACCAAACTCAATCCATTATTCCTAACCATGTAATTCAAACAGTAGGAGAAAATGGATTATTGGTAAAAAAATGCAAAATCTTACCTATTGAAGTGATTATTAGAGGTTATTTGACTGGTTCTGGCTGGCGGGAATATCAGAAAACAGGCCAGGTTAGCGGGATCAATTTACCAGAAGGGTTGAAAAAGAACTGCAAATTTGATACTCCTATCCTGACTCCTTCTACCAAAGCAACAGAGGGGCATGATGAGCCAATTAGTTATGAAGAAATCATTAATCAAAAGCTGGTAGAAAAATCCATTATGGAAAAAGTGAAAGATGCTGCCTTCAAGTTATTTGCCTACGGCCAGGAGTATGTTGCCGGACAAAACCTGATATTAGTGGATACTAAATATGAATTTGGCCTTTTAGAAGATGGAACCCTTATTTTAGCAGATGAAATTCACACCTCTGATTCTTCCCGCTATTGGTTTGCTGATAGTTATCAAGAGAATTTTCAAGCTGGTACAGATCCAAAAAGTTTAGACAAAGAGTACTTAAGACAATACCTCCTTTCCAAAAATTTTCATGGCGATGGAGAATGCCCCCCAATCCCTTTTGAAATCATTGAAGGTGTCGTTCAAAGATATTTAGATGCTTATCAGCTAATCACTGGAACTTCTTTTGAGCTAAATAACTTTGATGCTGATTATTTACTTAAGCAAGAGGTGGGTAAATTAAATTTTTAATTAATTTAACATGAAAAACCTTTTCATCAGCATTTTTATTTTTATTCTATTTTTCCATTGTTTTAGTGAAGTTTATCTGCCGACTCCAAAAGAGCTAAGTATTCCAACTTTTAGGATATTTACTCGAAATATCGATTTTTCAAGAAAAATGGATTATAAAAAAATTACTCCCTGGGAATACGCTTTAGATCCCTTTATCATGTACTCTACATTGTGGGGGTGTGCTGGTTTTTCCTATATTCTATACAACTATGAATATCAGGACAACCAGTTGTATCATCAATATAACCTGATTGGACCAATAACCAGTGGTGAAGATTATTTAAGAAGAATTAGAGTAAAACCCTTTAGCTTAGATGGTGAAGATTATGTAACCAGAGATAGAACTGAAAATATCACCGATACAACTACAAAAAACAATGTTGCCTTTCTCAAAGCTACAGTTTATGCAAAAAACATCATCGAACCTATCTATTTTACTCAATATGTTTTGTTTATGCGGTCAAAAAACTATCACCCTGCCCTAGTTATCACAGAAACAATACTGCTTTCTGTTCTCTATGAACTAACTATTCGCCCATTTTTGATGCCCTTTAGTTTTGAACAACTCATAAAAAATCCTAGTGTGGCCCTTTTAATTGGTATTTTCTTAGATGAAATTTCGACTTTTTTACTGACCACCCCATATAAAGCTTTACATGTATTAGCCTATATTTTAAATCCCTATAAATTACTGCCGACTTCCCGGGTCCGTCCTTTATTGATGTTTAAACCTTATAGAAAAGCTCTTTCCATTGAAACAATCATCAAAATGTAAAAAAAGCAGCAAATAATCTTGTCAGCTTCGTATAAAAAACATAAATACCTCTTGTAATAATTTTTATAATCATAGACTTAATCTCAATTTTTTGGTATATTTTAAAATCTTAAAAACCTTTCTACATTTTATTCAGGAAAAAAACATGTTAGATGAACTAAAAGAAGAATGCGGAGTCTTTGGTATGAGCCTTGTTCAGCCAAATGAAGAAATTATCAATAATATGTATCTGGGTATTTTTGCTTTGCAGCATCGAGGACAGGAAAGTTGCGGTATTGCCTATCAAAATGAATCAATAGAAGTAATAAAACACAGTGGTCTTGTTGCTGGAAAGTTTTTTGAAAATTTACCCAGAGATGTTAAGGCCAGTCAAGCTATTGGACATGTTCGGTATTCCACTTGCGGGCCTTCCAACTTAATTAATGCTCAACCCTTGGTATTTAGTTGTAATAAAGGGGAAATTGCAGTTGCTCACAATGGGAATATTCCCAATTCAGAGATGCTCAAATCAGATCTCATTCAAACCGGCTCAATCTTCCAGACATCATCTGATTCTGAAATCCTTGTTCATCTTATTTCGCGGATTCCTGGTAAAAATTTTGAGACATCTTTGGTGAGTGCTCTGAATCAGATCAATGGTGCTTATTCTATGCTTTTATTACATAATAACCAGTTAATTGCCCTCCGTGATCCTTATGGTTTTCGGCCCCTTTGTTATGGAGAAATTAAAGGGGGAATCGTTTTTGCTTCAGAAACCAATGCTCTGGATATTATTGGAGCAAAAAACATAAAAGAAGTTGAACCAGGTGAAATCATCTTTTGTCACAATGGAAAAATAGAAAAAAAACATAATATGGGCTCTTCCAAAAAAGCTCAATGTATATTTGAATTAATTTATTTCTCCCGACCTGATTCTAAAGTCTTTGGAGAAACCGTTCACGATTTTCGCTTAAAAATAGGGGCATGCCTAGCTAAAAAATGCCAGTTAAAACCAGATATTGTTATACCTGTACCGGATTCAGGAAACTCAGCAGCCATGGGATTTGCCCGTGAAGCAGCCATTCCTTTTGATTTTGGATTAATTCGCAATCACTATACCGGAAGAACCTTTATCAAACCAGGTCAACAAAAAAGGGTGGAAGGAGTCCGTTTAAAACTCAATCCAGTAAAAACTGTAATAAACGGGAAATCGATAGCTGTCATTGATGACTCATTAGTACGGGGGACAACCAGCAGCAAAATTGTGGAAATTTTAAAAGATGCTGGAGCAAAAGAAGTCCATTTATTTCTTTCCAGTCCGGAAATTAAATACAGTTGTTTTTTCGGTATTGATACTCCAACTCGAAAAGAATTGATTTCATCAAAATTAAAGCCTGAAGAAATAGCAGCACAGATTGGCGCAGATTCCGTCACTTTTTTAACTATTGAAGATCTAAAAATAAGTGTCGAAAATCCTGGAGACTATTGTTATGCTTGTTTTAATTGTGATTATCCATTTGCTATTAATGAAGATTAAAGTAAACAGAGATAAAAAATAATTCTTCCTGACAATTTTAACTTGATTAATATTTGGCTTTTGGTTATGATTAAATTACTAAAACAGGTGAGTTATTATGGAAAACAATCTACTGCAAATTAAAGAAGTTATACCCCACGCTTTACGTAATTGGTATTTATCAAAAATAGATAGTTATTTTTTGGTGATTAATAACTCTGGACAAATTCTATATTTTTCTGAAACTGCATTGGATTTCTTTTCGCAAATTCAGCACAAAGAAAGTAAAAAACACCCTTCTGAAAATAATCTGGATCCATCAGCAGATGATTTTTTTTTACAAAATTTTATTGGAACTGAAAACTGGCAATATCTCAGTGAAGTGATTCACAAAACTGCAAAAGAAGATGAAGGTATTCCGCTTCCTCATACCATACATCATGTACATTTTAATTGCTCATGGGATCAAACTCAAATAGATCAGCAGGAACTTTTTATCCTGTTTTTCAAAAAGCAGCAGCTTCATTCTCCTGTAGAAGTTTTACCTGTGACTAAAAAAACTTTTCCATTAGTTATCCCGTATCATTTTAATGAGACTAACCTGCCTATGGCAATCATAAAATCAGATCAACAAGTAGAGCAAAATCAAGCTTTATTAGATATATATAATGAATGGAAATTGGCTGATCATGAAGAATTAAGGACTTTTTTAATCGAACATTCATCTGCAGCTAAAGATTTTTTTGGTAAAGAAAATAATTATTTAATAACTGAATTAGTATTAAATAATCAGATCTTTCATGTGTTGGCCTATTATCAGGACATGGATCATGATTCCTATTTTTTAACAATCATAAAAGAAAACACAGAACAAACAATACCAGGCGAAAGTATAGAAACAAATGAGACATTGACCAATGAACCTCAATTAAATACTGTGCTTAGCCAACAAGTGGAACAAATAAAAATGGAAGTTGATAGTAAAATCAATCAATTTGTGCTAACACTTGATGAACAAACACAAAATTTTAAAACTGTTACTAAAAAAAATATATCTGAATATGAAACCATTATAAAAAATACTTCAAAAAATTTATTAAAAATGTCTGAAATTGCTCAGTTTATTGAGGATGTTTCAGTAAAAATTCATATGATCAGTATTAATGCTGCTATAGAATCGGCTCGAGCTGGTGAAACAGGCAAAGGTTTTTCTGTAATTGCCAGAGAAATAAGAAAACTATCTGAAGAAACTAAAAGTTATACAAAAATGATTGGTACTGAAATAGAAACCATAACCAAATATACTGAAAAGGCTATAACTGAAGAAAAAGCAGGTGATGCTGACCGCTTTGAAGTATTGATTAATGATTATCAAGAGAAGGTCAAGGAAGCTTTAATGAGGTCAGAAAAAGGCATTACAGAAAATTATTTATAGCCAACTGATAAACACTCTTGTAACTTTTAAATCTTTACCATTAATATTACCAATGGTTCACTAAGTAATTAACAGGAGAGGCTTTTGCAAAAATGAGGTTCTTGCTTCTCTATTAGCAAAAAAACTCACTTTTACCATAGTTCGTTGCATTTTTGCAAGAATCTCATTATATAAAAGAAATAGTATCCATACTATTTCTTTCTTTAATTTTTATATCACTAATTTGGAGTTTTTTTAAAATGAATAATTTTGTTGGTTCAGATACATTAACGACATCAGAAGCCAAGTTAGAGGCTCAAAAAATAACCTTTGCCCCTTTTATATTTCAAGTAGCCACAACGATGCGAAACTGTGGAATATTAAAATTATTAAATGAACATGGAGACCAAGGTTTAACTATTGCTCAGATTACTGCAAAAGAACTTTTACCTGAATACAGCACAAAAGTTTTATTAGATGCAGCCCTCTCAATTGGCATTGTTCGTCTGGAAAATGAAAATTTTATTTTAACTAAAACTGGATATTTCCTGCTAAACGATCATCTCACCAATGTTCAATTGAATTTTGTTAATGATGTTTGTTATGAAGCTATGCAATATCTGGAAGAATCATTAAAGACGCAATCTCCAAAGGGCTTACAAGTTTTTGGTAAATGGGAGACTTTGTATCCTGCTCTCAGCTCATTACCAGCAAAATCAAAAAAAAGTTGGTTTGAGTTTGATCATTACTTTTCTGATCATGCCTTTCCCAGAATTTTACCCATTATTTTTAAAGACAATCCTCAAACACTTCTCGATATTGGCGGAAATACTGGAAAATGGGCAATGAAATGTGTAACTTATCATCCTGATGTACAGGTAACCATTTTGGATTTACCGCCTCAATTGAAAATAGCTCAACAAAATATTCAGGAAGCAAAACTGGAAAACCGGATTAAAACTTCTCCAATCGATTTGTTAAAAGAAGAACAGGCTTTCCCTAAAGGTTTTGATATTATCTGGATGAGTCAATTTCTGGATTGTTTTTCTGAAGAACAAATTGTCAGCATTTTAAAGCGTGCAAAAAATATAATGGAAAATAGTACCAGACTTTATATTTTAGAAACCTTTGTAGATAATCAGCGTTTTGAAGCAGCTACTTTCTCATTAAATATGATTTCACTCTATTTTACCTGTCTGGCCAATGGAAATAGCCGAATGTATCACTTAAAAGATTTCAGACAATATATTGATCACGCAGGTTTGGAAATTGAAGAAGAAATAACTAATATTTCAATCAGCCATACACTATTAAAGTGCAAAAGAAAATAAAGAAATATTAAACTTTATTCGCAATTTCGTAAAAATTTTTATAAAGAAAGACGATAATTAAACTAACACCTGTTCATTAAATTACACAAAGAATAAGGTTAAATGTTATTTTTTATTATTTTTTTAATTAATAGTTTAAAAGATAACAAATACATGATAAAATAACATAAATTATAGAGGTGCGTGCTTGCATGAGGATTGCTAAAAGCAATCTTGCAGATTTACTTTTGTAAAGAAGCAGTTCCTGCTTCTCAGATTTGCTGTTTAGCTTGTTTTAGAGTAAAGCAGCAAATGCGAGTTTTATCGAGGACAAGCTAAAAAGGTCAAAAAGTCTTACAATCGATATTTTTGCAAGAGCCACTTCAGGAAAGTATAATAAGAGAATCTGGTATTTTACAACAAATGAGTTATTTGTATCATTTTAATGATATTTAATTCTATTATTGATAATATTGACAGATCATGTTAAAAAAGTATAAAGTATTTTTTCAAGAAAAGGATTATTATGTCGGCAAGAGTATTAATTGTAGATGATTTAGCTTTTATTAAATTATTGATAAGAGATACCCTGGAAAAGGCTGGTTTTAATGTAGCTGGCGAAGCCTCTAATGGTATAGAAGCAGTTGAGTTATATCGAAAGTTAAAACCAGATATTGTTTTGCTGGACATAACCATGCCTAAAATGGATGGGATTCAAGCCTTAACTGAAATTATGAAACATGACAAATCTGCAAAAGTCATAATGTGTTCCGCACTGGGACAACAAAAATTAATTATCCAATCCATTCAATTAGGTGCCAAAGATTTCATTGTTAAACCCTTTAAACCTGAAAGAATCATTGGTGCTATTAAAAAAACACTCAGTATGGGTTAAACACCGGTATAAAATGCAAAAAAAAATCTTTATCTTACTCATCATCCTTAAAACTATCCTAACTTTAAATTCTAATCCTATTTTTGATGATTTTATCGGCGATAATGTTTCAACCATTTTAAAAGA
This sequence comes from Spirochaetota bacterium, assembly GCA_022361115.1. Lineage (GTDB taxonomy): Bacteria > Spirochaetota > GWE2-31-10 > GWE2-31-10 > GWE2-31-10 > JAKSBL01. Next base: position 9,006 of record JAKSBL010000697.1, read on the forward strand.
CCTATTTACCCTTAATATTGGCATTATGGAATTAAAAAAAAGGGGAAATCTCAATGCAATTGATACACTAGACATAGAAACAGTCTTAAATTCTATAGAAAATGAGCTGGCTCAAATTTACGGTGCTACAATTAATCAAAAAACAGCCATGTTAAAGGGATTGCGATATTATCAAACCAAAAAAAATATTACTGCTTTAGATTATCTCATTAAAACACTTTTTTTTAAAGACCAATTAACCAATCAGGATTTATTACGAATACTTAGCGAGTTTCGCAAAGACCAGGAATTTAAAGACATATCTAAAATGTGGAGTGAAAATCTTACCGCATCGATTTATCAGTTAAAAGTAATCGAGTCATTTGAAAGAATTGTGATGAGTAACAAAATTATCTGTCAGAATAAATCTATTGATATCCTTATTTCTGGTTCCATAGAAAAGTAGACAATCATAATATCATTACCATCTATTTTTACTCTTATCATCTTGATAAAGTGCTGGAAAAATTTTCTTTTATTGCAGAGAATAAAGATGTTACTCTTCAATTAAAGAAAGAACTGAAAAAAGCACTTCCTCAAATATTTTCCATCCCTTATGCTTCCTTAAACATTAATACGGATGATCCGGAAACAGAAATTTATATTAACTCGAATTATGCCGGTAAAGGTTCAGTCTACTTTCCCTATTTAATTCCTCAAAATTATGTCATTACTTTAAAAAAAGATGGATTTGAAGAAAAAACCGTAAACCTTCGCCCACAAGATTTTGAAGATAAAACAATCAATATTAAACTGGATAAAGAAGTAGAAATGCAGACTGTATATTTTCATATCGAACCATTAGGAACACAGGTTTTTCTTAACTCTATCTATCAAGGTACCACTCCATTTAAAAAAGCTTTACCCAAGGGCCGATATATCATGACGGTTAAACATAAGCTTTATCAAAATTTTCGCTATGTATTCAATATTGAGCATATCATTAGTCAGGATCTGAATATCCTCTTTCATCTTCAAACCAGAAATTTGGAAAAAGAGCATAAAAGAAAAAAATGGTTATATTATGCTTCATTCTGGAATTTTACTTTTTCATTAACAGCCACTGTCCCTATTGTAGTTATTGCTTATCGGAATTTTTACCGAAGCAGTGCACTATTTAGTTCTGATTCAGTTTCTTCTGAAATAAATACCCAAACTTATTATAATCTTTATTTATCCTCTTATGTATTAGCTTTTGTATTTGGTGCATATACAGTATTGAGCATGGGGTGGCTGTTTTTCGCTCTAGCCCGTTATTTACTTTCAATGGAAAAAAAAGACTTTATCCCAATTTTAGATTTTTATAAAAAACAAGATGGTGAGGAGCTTCTAACTATTGGAATGAGTGTAAATCTGCCCCAAAGAAAAGAGCAAACAAAACCATGAGTTTGTTTTCATTATTTAAAAAAAAGAAAATTTCAGAAAACGATTTCTTTATTTCAATTATTCAAATTGCAGAAGAAGACAGCCTGACTAGTAAAATTATTCGCCAAATCATTTTATTATCTGCTGATGAGCGGCATAAATACATTAATGAAGTTATAGCAAGCTTAAAAACTCAAAAGGCTCCTGCTGAATTAATTGAAGGTATTATGTACTTACAGGATGATGCGATAAGTCAAAAAGTCTATACCTATCTTAAAAACAAAAAATTAATCTAAAAAAAACCAGGAAATACATCACAATGTATTTCCTGGCTGTATCATTCTTTCTAATACTAATATGATTTGTATTAATCTTCTAGTAAATGGTGTGATCTTTCAATAAAATCAGCTAATCTTTGACCTTTTAGATTATTCTGAGCCAGTAATGCCAGATCATAAATATGGTTTACCAGTTTATCGATTTGATCAGAGTTTTCTGATTTTTCATTGAGTTCAACAACTCTTTTAACCAAGTGATTTTTAGAATTTACCAGTAATGTATGATCTCCAAAAAGATCATTTTCTTTATCCCCTGCTCTGAACATAGAATTCATTTCTTTAAATCTTCGCATAAACTCTGAAAAAACTATCATTCCAGACGTATTTTCAGTTTTTAGTGCCTGGATTTTAACAGTGATTTTGCTGTTTTCATCTTTTTTTAAGACTTTTTCAAATATTTCTTTGACACGGTCATCTGAAGTTTTATTTGATTCATCCACAATTTTGGATTCTGCTTCTTCTTCAGCTAAATGTTCATTTGTATCACTATCAATTCTGATAAAATTAACTGTCTGGTCTTTCATTTCCAAAAATTGAATGAAGTGGATATCAATTATAGAATTAAATACAATAGCTTCCATTTTATGTGCTTTAACCATGTTGATTAAAGATATTTGCTGTTCTTCATCTGTTGCATAAAGAATTTGCTGCTTACCATCTTTTTCTTTATTTACACCTTTATTTTTTTCTTTATATTCTTCTAAGGTTTTGTAAACTTTATCAGTAGTTTTGTATAAAAAAATATCTTTAACTTTTTCATAAAATTTCTCATTATTTAAAGCACCATATTTAACAAAAATATTGATATCATCCCAATATTTTTCATAGGTTTCCCGATCTTTTTTAAAGAGAGAATTCAGCTTATCTGCCACTTTTTTAGTAATATGTTCAGAAATTTTGCGAACATAAGGATCATTTTGTAAATAAGAACGGGACACATTTAATGGGATATCCGGAGCATCAATGGTTCCCTGAAGAAGGGTTAAAAATTCAGGTATGATTTCCTTAGCATGGTCAGAAACAAATACCTGGTTACAATACAACTTAATACGCCCTTTTGAACTGTCTAATTCATGTTTTAATTTTGGAAAGTACAAAATACCTTTTAAACGAAAAGGCACTTCAACATCCAGGTGAATCC
>JAKSBL010000366.1 GCA_022361115.1 Spirochaetota bacterium
ACCGGTGTAACGGTTTTGGCGACATATCATTTTTTTTAGGAGAAAATCATGAAAATTGAAATCAAATACTTTTCATCAACTGGTAACACCCTTTGGATGGCTCACAGGGCAACTGAAATTTTTGAGCGCCTGGGGCATGAGGTGATTATATCCAATGCAGAGCGCGACGGAATGGAGTATAGAGATGAATCTGAATTGCTGGGCATTTTTTACCCGGTTTGGGGCTCAACAATGCCTGATCCGATTGCCTATCATGTGACCAGGATCAAGGCCAGCGCCCGTAAGATGTTTTTAATCGGCAACTGTGCCCTGTTTACCGGAGATACTGGTCTTTACTGGAAAAAACACATTGAAGAGACTGTCGGTCTTTATGTTTTTTATGTGGATCATGTTGTTCTGCCCATGAATGTTAATGTGCCCAATTTTAACTGGCTGAAAGTGCCTCATGCCAGAAAAAAAGAGGCAATAATGGCAAAAGCCCTGAAAAGGCTGACTGCTATTTGCAGGGATATTCACCTGGGTAAAACAAAGTCCCGGGGCCACAATCCTTTTGGTAAACTGGGAGGCTGGCTGCAGCGCAATAGACACCACTGGGCATATGCTTGCTGGATCAAGACCATGGCTACAGACCGTGACCGCTGCAACGGCTGCGGGATCTGCAGTCAGCTCTGCCCGGTTGACAATATTTCCATGTTAGATGAAAAAGTGGTTTTTGGTCATAAATGTATCTTTTGTCTGCGCTGTTACAACCTCTGTCCGACTAATGCGCTTTTAATCGGAGAGGGCACAAAAAATGAAGCACGTTACCGCAGATACAAAGGTGCTTTTAAGAACACTGTTAAAATCATCCTGGAAGATAAAAAAATCAAAGGCAGATAACTAAGCTGTCAAATAGATTTTTTTTTCATTAACTGTAAACAAAAGATATAGGGTAATCGCAGTGTTTGCGTAAGTTACATACTCAAATTTTATTTATACTATCATTAATCAATTATGACTTGAACAAATTATTTGATACGAATATCAAGCATAGTAAAACATTATGGTTACCCTTAGTTATAAGAAGTTGAGATGCGTTTCTTTAAAAAACTATTTATTATATTTTTTTTTAAAATACTCATATTTATTAATTCTTAATTTTAAATAATTATCGTGTATATTCAGGGGAACAAAAAAATATCTTATTTCAGAACTTCAATGATTGCAATATTGATGAAGTAATACCATTTTATAAGACAGATTTGGGAAAATTTTACAATTTAGATGCAGTTGAATTTTTAAACTCAATACCTTCAATATTTTGGGATATGATATCATTTCTCTCCTTTAAACAATGCATAGCCTAATTTGCCTTGTAACACTGTTCTGAAAAATATTCGCTCATTTTTTAATATAGTAAAAATGCCTCTTATCCCATATTTTGTAAATATTCTTTTCATTGTTTTCAATTTTTCTGTTATACTCATTATGAAAAACCAATGTTTTACCTCACGATCCTTTCTTATCTTCCAAAACATTTCAGGCTCAGACCACTGTTCAAATTCATAAATAATTTTTTTGGCACCAGCTTTTTCTAACATATCTAACCATTCAGTAAGCTCCAAAGGAGTTGTGCCATACCGCTCAGAAAATTCCTCTTTTTCTTCAGCGGATAAATTTTTACGCCAGGTTGATTCATGAATTAAAATCTTACCGCCCTGCTTGACAACACGAACCATTTCATTTAATACTTTTTGAGAGTCATCCGGAATACCCACCGCACACTCATTGATTACAACATCAAATACATTATTATCAAATGGTAAAAATTGCGAATCGCCGATTTGAAATTTTACTTTACTATTTAATCCTGCCTTTTCCGCATTTAATGATGCGGTTTTTACCATTTCTTCCGAAATATCAACGCCTGTTACTTCAACATTAAATTCCTTTGAATAAAAAATAGATTGAGTTCCCCGACCGCTGGATACATCAAGAATTTTTAACCCCTTTTTTAATTCAGCAAGTTCAGCTGTTCTTTGAGTGAGAGCAAAACCGCCGGGGTGTAATGTCTCAATCCCGCCGATTTCGATTGCATCTTCTACAGTTGGCTTATAAATACCTTTTCTTTTCATATAAACCCTCCTATAAGTATACATGTATAAACACATCGACATGTTTTGAAAAAAAAATTACCCGCAACAACCATTTAAAAATTTTATTAAAAATTCTAAATTATCAATTACATATTCTTTATTAAAAGAATAATAAACCTCTTTTCCGTCTTTTCTTGCTAATAGGATTTTAGATCTCTTCATTAAATTTAAATGATGAGATATTGTGGGTCTGCTAAGATTAAATTGTTTAGCAATATCATTAACACAATACTCCTTCTGTGTCTGAAATATTAATATAATTTTCTGACGGGTAGGATCATTCAATGCGTTTAATAATTCCAAAATCGTCTCAATTTGCTTATCATATGTATCAACATGCTTAAACATATCAACATAATAATAAAATAGACCTTTTTTGTCAAGTGTTTCCGATAAAATATTTTTCGTCTTTTTGTCGTCCCTATGAGCGGTGGCTATTGTAATTGACAAAATTGAGTCTATTACAGGAAAGAGTATCTTGCCAAATGATTAAACATTTATATCAAATCCTAAATCAACTTCATCTGCAGGTTTTCCTCCAGCAATTCCCCAGTTTTCTAAACTAGGTTCATTAATATAGATTATGATATCAAAAGGACTGATTCCTAAAGATTCAGAAAGATAGGCAGTTATGTTTTTATATAATAATTTTTTTGCTTCCCGACTTCTACCTTTAAATATTGTTAGTTCAATTATTGTAAAATTATCAGTTTTATTCGATTCTTTAATAAAATCATTCTTTGGGATTTCAATAATCCGTAGATTTTTATCATCTTCAGGAATTTTAAAAGAATCCACTAATGCTCTATGTATATTGTCAATTAAAGATTGTTTATATTTATTTGTATTTCCTTCAATAATTTCAATTCTTACCAATGGCATATGTTAAACCTCCCTAGTGTTAAACATTACATAACTACTAATAGATGAATTCATCATTAACCTATTTTATAACATTTTTTTTTATTTCTGCCAGCCTTTTTCTGCTGAAAAGTATTATAAAACCACACCTGATGCAACGTATATGGAGATTTGGGTTATTCCTGTTCCTAAGTAAAAATATAAGGTTAAGATTAAAGATTTGATAACTCGCATCATGTCATTAGATGATTGAGTTAACTTTAATTTTTATAAAACAGATTGGCTTGATTTAAATTGTTGATGGATATATAATGAAACCCTCCATTATAACACCAGACTTATAGCCGGTGATATGATTTTAAGAGTTGGAGGTGAGTAAAGAATGAAGACCTATACCACATCAGAAATTGCACGGATAATTGGTATACATCCGAATACGGTAAGACTTTATGAGAAATATATGCTGATACCAAAACCAAAGCGACAGAAAAATGGCTACCGCGTATTTACGGATTTTCATGTGGAGCAATTTAAACTTGCAAGAGCAGCCCTAAAAGTACCGGTTTTACAAAACGGTTTGCGGAAAAAAGCCATTGATATTATTAAAACTTCAGCCACCGGAGATTTTGATCAAGCCATTGGCCTTACTGAGAGTTATCTGCAACAAATCGGTAAAGAACAGATGAATGCTGAAGAAGCTATTACAATCGTAAGGCAAATATTATCCGGCGATATGGCTAAAGAAAAAATGGACCAACGATTCTTTACTCGGAAGGAAACGGCTGATTATCTGCAAGTTACAATAGATACCTTAAGAAATTGGGAATTAAATGGTCTGCTGACGGTTAAACGAAAGCAAAATGGTTATCGGATTTATACA
>JAKSBL010000316.1 GCA_022361115.1 Spirochaetota bacterium
AAAAAAAAAAAGAAACTTGATAATTTTTATTTATAATTATAAGGTTATTATACTTAGGTAAGGGAAAATAATGATATGATTAAAAATTTTCCTTATTAGTAGAAAAAGATAGCAAGCTCTATCTTTCGTTGAGGTGTAATATGAGTCAAGATTTCGGTATTTGTTTTACCGTGTTCTAATCAGATTATGAATCCTCAGTTTTTTGTTATTTAAAAAGTTACCAGCAACTGGTAGTTTTGACATCAAAAAGGAGTATGTAATGTCAAAAAAAGTTTATGTAGGAAATTTAAGCTACGGTTCTACAGAATCTCAATTATCTGATTTGTTTGCAGAATACGGTAATGTTTTATCAACAAAAGTGATTAAAGATCAGTTTACCGGCCGTTCCAAAGGTTTTGCTTTTATTGAAATGGAAACTGATGAAGAAGCTATTGCAGCAATTTCCGCTCTTAATGGCAAAGAATTTGACGGTCGAAATTTAAAAGTTAACGAAGCTTTTGAAAAAAATAGCCGTCGTGGACATTTTCAAAAAAGAAACGACAGTAATCATTAATACCTAAGTAGCAGTCGTTTTTATTCATCCTATCTTTTCTTTATTTTGCAGGACAGGCGTTTTTTCTTAAAACTCCTTTCCTTTTTTGTATTTTTGTAATGCAGAGTTAATTTTTCTTGACCCTCAAGTATTATTTTCCTATAATTCATATTTAAACTATTTACTCTTGGAAGGAAAAAGTATGATTGCTCCTGAATTGTGTCAATCTGTTCTACAAACAGCTCTACAGGGAGGTGGAGAATTTGCAGACATATTTATTGAAGAAAAAAAATCAACGGTTATTTCATTTGAAGATGGAAAAATAAAGAATATCAGCACAGGTACTTTAAAAGGAGTAGGCTTAAGACTTTTATACGGAAAAAACTATATCTATGTTTATGGTAATGATTTTTCTCAAAAAGGATTAATAAAATTAGCTGAAACTCTTGCCCGTGCCGTTGTTTATGATAAAAAAGGCAACTTAGGTCATTTAACTTTATCTCAAAATCCGCAAATCATATCTCCTAAAATATTACCTTCATCAATCGAACTGGCTAAGAAGATAGATATCATTAATCGTGCTAATCAAGCTGCCAGAGATTATTCTCCAATGATTACTCAGGTTCGGGTAAGTTATGTTGATATGGAACAAAAGGTTTTTGTTGCCAATAGTGAAGGTAAAATGGCAGAAGATAACCGTTTAAGAACCCGTTTTATTGTGAATAGTGTGGCTAAAAAAGGGGAAATCATGGAAAGTGGGGCGTCTTCTCCTGGAAAATCCATGGGATTTGAGTTTTTTGAAAGATATACCCCAGAAGATATTGCAACCGAAGCTTCCCGTGTTGCTGTGGTTTTGTTGGATGCTGATTTTGCTCCAACCGGAAAATTACCTGTTGTTATTGATAATGGTTTTGGGGGAGTGATCCTTCACGAAGCGGTCGGCCATGCTTTAGAAGCAACTTCTGTTGCGGATAATGCCAGTGTTTTTACTGGCAAATTAGGTGAAAAAATCGCTAATGATTGTGTTACTGCTATTGATGACGGAACCATCCCAAATGAATGGGGATCTTACAATATGGATGATGAAGGCCATTGTCCTCAAAAAAATGTATTAATCGAAAATGGCATTCTCAAATCTTTTATGATAGACAAGTTAGGTTCCATTAAGATGGATCTTCCCTGTACTGGAAATGGTAGAAAACAATCTTATGAGTTTGCTCCTACTTCTCGGATGTCCAATACATTTATCGCTCCTGGGAAATATAAATTGAATGATTTGATTGGCTCTGTTGATTATGGAATTTACTGTAAAAAAATGGGAGGCGGCTCGGTAAATCCTCCTACAACTGATTTCAATTTTGCAGTAAATGAAGCCTATCTAATCAAACAAGGAAAGCTTGATAAACCTTTAAAAGGAGCTGCTTTAATTGGGAAAGGAAGTGATATCATTCAACAGATTGATATGGTTGCTGATAATCTGGACTTTGGTACAGGTATGTGTGGTTCAAAATCCGGATCAGTTCCAGCTAATGTTGGACAACCAGCTATCAGAGTTGCTGGTTTGGTTGTTGGCGGAAGAAATCAATAATCGTTTTATATGAAGAAAAGGAAATAAAGGTTAAGAATATGGACGATACAAAAATTAAAAATATATTAAAAAAACATCAACAAAAAAAAATGGAATTATATTATCAAAATTCTCAAAAGCTATCTTTAGGTGCATTTAGTGGCGAATTATCTAATTTTTCCTTTTCTGAGCAAGAAGGGTATTCTGCCAGGGTACTTAAGGATGATAAAATTGGCTTTTCCTATACTGAAGATCATTTAGAACAGCATATTGAGGCTATGATTGATCAAGCCAATGAAAATGCTGGTTATACAACAGCAGATCCTGCTCATACTTTAAATCAAGGTGAGGAAAAATTACAATCCGATCAATTTTATAATCAGGAAATTGATCAGGTCACTATTGACAAAAAGAAGCAGTTTGTTCTGGATCTGGAAAAGACTGCAAAAAGTGCTGATCCTCGTATCATCAATGTTCCCATAGCACATTATGGTGATCAAAAACAGAGCGTCATTGTTGCCAATCCACAAGGAATGTTAAAAAAGCAAACTCAAAATTTTTGCTATGCTTATACAGAAATTATGGCGGAAGAAAATGGAGAAACTTCGGTCGGTTTTTGGGGGATGGGCAAAGCTTCGTTTATCGAATTAGATTATCAAAAAATAGTTGCCAAAGCTGTGGAAGAAGCCTTATCTAAGCTAAATGCTGCTGAAATTCAATCCTGTAGTTGTCCAGCAGTCTTTTGTGAGGGGGTAGCTTCAGATTTATTTGCTGTTTTTTTTAATAATAATTCTCCCTTTTATGCAGAAAATGTACAATTGAATGTTTCTAAATTAAAAGGAAAATTAAATACAAAAATTGCCAGTGATCAGCTGACTATCATTGATGATCCCCTTGCTGTTGGTATTCAACGCCGGGTATTTGATGATGAAGGGGTAAATTGTCAAAAAATGACAATCATAGAGCAGGGAATATTAAATAATTTTTACTATAATCTTTATTCAGCAAAAAAAGATACAGTTCAATCCACAGGGCATGGAATGAGAGGTAATCATCGTGGTTCTGTATCAACTGGAGCTACCAATGTCTATTTAGAAAATGGAAATCTGGAGGAATCAGAACTGATAAAAGAAGTGGATAAAGGGATATTAGTAACAGAAGTAGAGGGGTTACATGCAGGGGTTAATCAAATTTCTGGTGATATATCTGCTGGTGCAAAAGGGTTTATGATTGAAAAGGGTAAAAAAACTTATGGAGTTAAAAACTTTACTTTATCCATTAACTTTTTTGATTTATTAAACCGGATTGTTTTAATAGGAAACAATCGAAGGAATGACGGATTTTCACATTTTCAATCTCCTTCTATTCTTATAGAAAAAGTAGATTTCTCTGGAAAATAATATGAGATTAATAAGTTAGGGTTGGACTGTTTAAAGTTAAACAATTTAAATATCAACTGAAAACACATGATTTTCCATAAAATTTATTCTATGTTGTGAATTTTGGCATTTTTTTGTTAATTATTCTTAAAAATAACAAAAAATACTTTACGAACCAGTCTTTTTTTGATAGGGTAGGCAGCAGCTTGGAGCCTCAAGGTTCAAGTTTTATGAACAGGAAAGTATATTGAATAATCTGAATAAAAGGAGTAACGAAATATGGATAAAAAAATTCAAAAAAAGTTACTGGATAATCTGGATAAATTACATTTCTATAACAGTGTTAATGAAAAATCCCGTCCCCCGGTAAGCCCAATCACTCATGAGACCAGGGAACTGGCTCGTCGGTCTATTGGTGATTTTCACATGGCTGTTGAAAAAGCTCAAGAAAAAGCCAAAACATCTGGTAAACCTGTTGAAATTGATGGTTCCAGATTAGGCGGTATTAAAAGTGGGGATACCTGGGTAATTGATGAAAATGGTATCAAAGAACGTTATTTTGAGAAAAATGAGGGATTGTTGGAAGGGTTGCAACAGCGACGGACCGAAAGGGTGGCAGATCCTGATAAAGATATTCCCATGGAGCAATTACTGGATGTATTAGCATTGGCTCAATGGGCACCCAATGCAACTAATGAACAACCCACTAAAATTATGGTTTATCATAAAAGTCATCCCAGTATGGCTCGTATTGGTGAAGCAATGCACCAGGCATTATACGAAAATATGATTCCTGAAATTAATATTAAAAATTATGTCATTAATCGCAAAAGAGAAAGCCCTAACTTTTTACCTGAGTATTCTCTCCAAGATGTGATCGAAATGGATGATGAGAAATTTAACAGCTTTGAGTTTGAAAAATATCCAGCTCCATTACATGAGTTACCCCAGACAACAGATAAGTTGATCGAAAGGGGTAAAATATTTTGTGAAAATGGCAAATATTATAAAAAGAAACCAGATGGAGGTAAAGGGGGCGAATATACTTTAAAAGATCTTTTATTTAATGATAAAGTCTTTACTTCTGGAATGGGTAAATTTTTTTTGAAATTTAAAAATACCCATCCTTATTTAATTGTTGTCTTTCGTAAATGGCACTATACATCTTTAATGACAGAAACCCTTTATAAATATGGAATTAAATTGCCGGATGTTGGTGAAGAGTATATTGATGCTGGTTGTTATACCGACCACCTTGCTTTAGCTGCTCGAGGTTATGGTTTTTCTAATGTGATTAAAACCGGGCCAATGGATTTGGCAAAGGATGAATTAACAGAGATATTTATTGATGATTTAGAAAATCGAATCAGTAATTACCAGTTCATTCTGGATACAGAGAGTGGTTTAACAGAGGAAAAAACCAAACAAATTACTTCAGAACTGAAAAAAGATGCTCTCTTATACCAAGGACTAAAATACGGATTGGAGGCAATGCGCTGTCAAAAAGAGGGCAGGCCAATGCGGGAGCAATTACAAACTGCTCTAAAAAGAGGGGAAGTATTTATTCCTGCAACTTTTTTTCAGCTTGGTTATCCTTTAAAAGATCCAGAAGAACGAATTCGAGATCCAAGACAAGGAAAAAACTCATTAGAGAGTATGATTAGTTTTATGGGTGAGATTTAAAAATAAGAATTAGATAAACAAAAGCTTAGTGTTGGTCAACAATACTGAGCTTTTTTTGATTAGACAAATAAAGCAAAATGAATAATAAAGAAAAGAACTGACTCCTCTTGACAAAAATATGTTGATAGGATACCACTATAGTAGTAATATAATGGAAAGGAGAAGTGTATGAAAGAAAAAGTAAAAATAGCTGTATTAGGTACTGGTCATATGGGATCCGGTATTATTCAATTGCTTTTAAAAAAAGAAGGAATTGAACTCTGTGGTGTTTATGGAAAAAGAAAAGAACGGTCGGGTCAGGATGTCGGTGAAATTTTAGGATTAGCAAATAAAACCGGTGTAAAGATTAACCATGACCTGGATGCTGTTTTAGCAACTGGTAAGCCAGATATTGTCATTCAGGCAACCAGCTCCAGGATGTCAGATGCAGAAACAGAAATCTTAAAGGCCTTAGATCAAGGGGCAAATATTATTTCTATTGCTGAAGAAGCGAGTTATCCATTTTATGGTTCACCTGAAATAGGCCAACGAATTGATGAAAAGGCCATACAAAAAGGTTTAACTGTTTTGGGAACAGGTATTAATCCAGGTTTTGTATTAGATCTACTCATTATTGCTTTATCAGGTTGTTGTTTTGAAGTAGATCGAATCAAAGCTTCACGAGTTAATGATCTTTCACCATATGGATATAATGTACTAACCACCCAGGGAGTCAATATGCTGCCTGAAGATTTTTATAAAGGTGTTGAAGATGGTTCTGTTGTTGGTCACTTTGGATTTCCTGAATCGATGAATATGATAGCAAAAGCCCTAGGTTGGGAAATTGAGCGTATTGAACAGGAAAGAATTCCAATTATCAGTAATGTTGAAAGAGATGGCGGAGAAGTTGGTACCATTAAATCTGGATATACTGCTGGCTGCAAACATATTGGCAAAGCATATGATAAAAACAATAAACTGATCATTGAATTAATTCATCCACAACAAGTTCATCCTGAGGCTGAAGGCCAGGGAACAGGAGATTATATTGAGATTTATGGTACACCTGATATAAAAATATCAACAGGGCCTGAAATTCCTGGAGGTATTGGTACTATTGCCCTGGCTGTTAATATGATTCCTCAGGTTATTATGGCTAGTGCAGGCTATAAGACCATGGCTGATCTGCCTGTACCGGCAGCAATTATGAATGATGTTCGAAAATTAATAAAGTAAGGGAGTGGTTATGCAAGATCCTCGTCATGAACAACTGGCTGAAGTGCTGGTTAATTATTCCTGTAAAATTCAACCAGGAGAAAATGTGCTTATTCAAGCCTATGATATACCTATTGAATTAGTCGAAGCTGTTGTGATGCAAGTTGCGAAGGCTGGAGGTAATCCTTTAGTTGACCTGAAAAAAGAAAGGCTCTTACGGGCATTATTAGAAAATGCTACTGAAGAAAGCCTGACAATTATAAAAGATGTTGAGTTATATCGCATGAAAAAAATGGATGCTTTTATTGGTATTCGCGGTTGGATTAATCCCAAGGAATTATCAGATTTGCCAGCTGAAAAAACTAACCTTTATCAATCAATTTTTTATCAAAAAGTTCACTCTGAAGTCAGGGTTCCGGATACAAAGTGGGTAGTATTACGTTATCCAACTTCAACCATGGCATATATGTCTAAGATGTCGACAGTGAAGTTTGAAGAATTTTACTATAATGTAACAACCAAAGTAGATTATAAAAAAATGTCTGAATTGATGAATCCAGCAGTTGATTTTCTTAAAAAAGCAGATCAGGTAAAAATCCTAGGTAAAGGAACGGACCTGACTTTTTCTATTAAAGGGATAGGTGCAGTAAAATGCTGTGGGGAAAGAAATATTCCTGATGGAGAAGTTTATAGTTGCCCAATAAAAGATACTGTGAATGGTAAGCTTTTATATAATTCCCCTTCAACATATCATGGTTTTACCTTTGAAAATATAGAACTTGAATTTAAAGATGGTAAAATAATCAAGGCAACAGCAAATGATACAAAAAGAATTAATGAAATTTTTGATATAGATGAAGGGTCACGGTATATTGGCGAATTTGCCCTAGGCTGTAATCCATATATCACCCAGGCGATTGATGAATCCCTTTTTGATGAAAAAATTTCGGGCTCTTTTCATTTTACACCAGGTAATGCTTATGATGAAACAGATAATGGAAACCGCAGTGCAGTTCATTGGGACTTAGTATGTATTCAAACACCAGAATATGGAGGAGGAGAAATCTGGATCGATAATCAGCTCATTCGTAAAGATGGTGTATTTGTTCATGAAGCATTTCAGGGATTAAATCCTGAAAATATGAAGAAATAAATTAAATTTTCTCAATCAGCTCCAGTACATTTTCTAAGGGGTGTGCTCCGACTAATTCGTGTTGCTCATTAATCACCGTCTTGGGAACCCCTTGCACTTGATATTTAACAGCAAGATGGGGAAAAGTTGAAGTTTCTACCATATCTGCCTTAATGTGGTTGTTTTCAAAGGCTAGTCGGTGACCGACTTCAACTGCCTGAGGACAATAAGGACAGCCCAATGTCACAAAGGTTTGAATGTGTACTGGCTGATTGATTTTTGAAATTCGTTCCTGCAGAGGGGCCGGCAAAGGTTCTGATTTACCAGAAACCAAAACTAACCCATTCATAAATGAGTTAATCTCATAGCCGCCAGGAATACCAAAGAATCGAACTCGAGTATTTAATTGGTCTTTATCTAATAAAACCACAGCCGGAATTTTGTCTACTTCTAATTCCTCTGCTTTAGCTTTGTCCTGAATAAAATCATAAACTGCTAAATTCAGTTTATCAGAAAGAGAAACCATTTCATCTAAAAACTGGTGCATAGTTTTACAGGTTTCACATTCGATTTGTTGAGTAAAAAAAGCCAGGTGAACTTGATTTTCCAGATTACTTAATACCTCTTTTAATTGTTTCTTCACATCATCATTAAACAGTCCCATAGAGCCTCCTTTTTATCATTCTGTTTTTAATAAAAAATCACTAGCAGTTAAGGCTGCTTTTGCACCTTCTCCTGCTGCAATAATAATTTGTTTAAAAGTTACTGTTGTGACATCTCCTGCAGCAAATATGCCGGGTTCACTGGTTCTGCATGCACAGTCGACTATGATTTCTCCATATTCATTGAGTTTGAGAACATTTTTAACAAAATCGGTATTGGGCTTTAAGCCAATTTCTATAAAAACTCCATCTAAGGGAAATTGAGTGGTCTGATGATTAACTGTATTGATGAGTTCTAGTGATTCTACCTTTTGGTTGCCCTGAATGGATTTTATTTGGTGATTAAAAAGAATTTCAAAATTTGAATAACTCTTAGCCCGTTTAATGACAATATCGTCTGCCCGTAATCGATCATTTCTTTGGATTAATGTCACTTTTTCAGCAACTTTAGCTAGATCAATTGCAGCTTCCATTCCAGAATTACCGCCACCAATTACTGCGGTTTTTTTACCTTTGTAAAATGGAGCATCACAAGTAGCACAATAAGCAACTCCTCTCCCTTGAAACTCTTTTTCTCCAGGAGCATTTAACCTGCGAGGTGATTTTCCTGTTGCAATGATTAAAGTTTTAGCCTGGTAGTTTTCTCCATTCTCTAAAATGACTTGATGTGGTTTGCCAGGGTGCATGGATTTAGCTACATATCCTTCTCGTACGGCAATTTCAAATTGTTGGATTTGATCTTTGAACTTTGCCACTAAATCTAATCCTTCAATATATTTATATCCCATAAAATTTTCAATACCAGCTGATTCAGCAACCTGTCCACCAAAACTCTGGGTAATTAAACCAGTGTCTAAACCTTTTCTTATACAATAAACCGCAGCTGTCATGGCTGCAGGGCCGCCTCCAATAATCAGTACATCATATGTTTTATTTTGTTCTAATGGGACTGATTCTGGTTTTGTGGAAAATTGGTTCATGTTAAGATTAAAATCCATAGTATTGACTCCTTGTGGAAAATCATACCTTTATGAGGTTCTTTTAAAAATAAAACCTCTCTTATATAAATTTATATAATGATTATAAAATATATTGTCAATAATTGAAAATAAAAAATTCATTAAAAGTATATTTATTGTTAAAAACAAATAGGCTTGATATCAGAGGTTCTTCTGAAATAGATAAAAAGATTTTTATTATTAAAATCTCTTAATTTACCAGCTCAGGAATGTTTACTAATAAATCTGATAAACGGTTAATTCGAGGAATATGGTTTATATGCTGATTGTAGAGGGTATCATTGTTTTGGATCATGATTGTTTCAATTCCTGATTGATAAGTTTCAATTACCTGGTCAGGACAATCATCTATCCAAATATCAATAGCCTTTTCTTTTAAAATTTTCTGTTTTGATTTGCCTGGCTGAGTAACAATGATATCATCAACCTGAAAAAGTGAGTTGATAAAATGTTCATTATTCATTTTTGGATCCCTGGCTGTTATAATAATCACCTGGTGACCTAAATGGCGCATGTGATTGATAAAAGGATGGGAATCATCATATGGATGGAGAGAGCACATGATTTTTGAGTTGGAAAAAGATTTAAAGATTCTTTTTCTAATAAATCTTGGATAGTCAAACATGCCCCAGGTTTTTGGTTTCTCATACTCCATTCCATAATAATCAAAAGCTTCCTGATAAACAGGATTAAAATCTACTAATGTCATATCTAAATCAATACCGAGTCTCATAATTTTCTCCTTTAATAATCTCTTTAAATTAATTATAGACAGTAGGTATGACATATAATGTCAACATAAAAAAATATCATTAAAGTAAGTGTAAAAACATTTGTCACTATAAGAAAAAAAGAGTAATCATCTATTATATTTACAATAGATTTAGTATATACACACCTCTACAAGTTATTGATTTACATTTTAATTTTTTTTTGATATAAACTTAAATATTAATCTAAAAAGCTGATTATTAACTGTAAAGTCAACATATTAAAAGCTTTTGAGGTCATTCTTTTCTGGAAAAAAATCAAATTAAGTATTACTATTAAATATAGAACATTTCCTGATAATATAAGGAATTTAGGGTAATCCATGAAAAACGATATCAATCACCTTTTTGAAAAAGCGAATAATTATTTTTTTAAAAATGATTATGACAATGCTGTCGATATTCTCAAAAAAATAGTACAAAAAAATCCTCGTCATTTTCCCAGCTATGAGAAGCTTGCTCAAATTGAAGCTGCCCGGGGAAATCCAAAAGATTCTATTAATTACTATAAAAAGTATCTCCGCTTCAATTCTGATAATTCTGATGTCTTAAATGATATGGGAAATATCTACTTTGATATGAAAGATTATAAAAACTCAATTAAATGCTATCAAAAAACCATAAAGTTAGAACCAGATGCCTATTGGGCCTATTACAACATTGGACTGGCAACACTGGAACTGGATAATTCCAGTGATAAAGCAATAGAGCACGCTAAAAACTGGTTTAAAAAAGCAATCCGGATTAATCCTGAGTATTATCCAGCTTTAAATGAATTAGGGCTTTATTTTTTAAGAAAGGTGGATTATAAAAGGGCAAAGGAATATTTTAATCGTTCCATTAAAAGCAATACACAATACAAATATCCCTATTTTAACCTTTCTAAACTCTATAAAGAGACAAAGCAAAATGATAAGGCAAAACTTTATTTGATTAAAGCTATTCGAGCTGATGCTAACTATATCCCAGCCCTGAATAATCTGGGCATTATTCATTATGAAGAAGAAAATTATTATGCAGCTCTTTATTATTATACTATGTCTTTAAAGTCTAATAAAAATTATAAATATGCATACTATAATATGGGATTAATTTTTGATGCCCTAGGAAAATACCGTAAAGCTTTGACTGCTTATACAAAAGCTTTAGAAATTGATCCCCATTATGATTTAGCTGCCAAAGAGAAAAACAGATTAGAAACCAATTACAAAGATTTATTAGATGGCCAGGAAGATCTGGTGGATGCTGACTTTGATCCGGAAATTTATAAAAGCTATGTTAATGAAAAAGAGATTAAGGATTCATTACTAGAAGATCCAGGTGGTAGTAAAAAAAGGGGAGAGTTGTTTAGTGAAAAATTTGGCCGAAACATTACCCGCCAGGCTCGAGATGGCAAGCTCTTTGAAATAGTTGGCCGGGATAAAGAAATTTCTAATGTCTTGGAAATACTTTTTTCCATTAAGAAAAATAATCCCCTATTGATTGGTAAATCTGGTGTTGGTAAAACAGCTATTATTGAAGGGATCGGATTACGGATAGCCTCTGGAGACGTGCCAGATTTTTTTAAAGATAAAGAAATTATTGA
The DNA here is from genome assembly GCA_022361115.1 of Spirochaetota bacterium. Taxonomy (GTDB): domain Bacteria; phylum Spirochaetota; class GWE2-31-10; order GWE2-31-10; family GWE2-31-10; genus JAKSBL01. Next base: position 11,524 of record JAKSBL010000316.1, read on the forward strand.
AATTAATATGGGGGCATTAGTTGCCGGTACTACCTTTAGAGGAGATTTTGAAAAACGGCTGAAAAATGTCATTGAAGAAATTAAAAATAATGATAATATCATTCTATTTATTGATGAAGTTCATACTGTTTTAGGGGCAGGTGAAACTACCAGTGGTACAATGAATGCTGCAAATATTTTAAAACCTGCATTAGCTCGGGGAGAATTACGTTGTATTGGTGCGACTACTACAGAAGAATACCAAAAATTTGTTCAAAAAGATGCAGCATTAGATCGGCGATTTCAAAAGATCCAGATAGATGAACTGAATCGAGATGCTGCCTTAGATATTCTAAAAAAACTTAAGCCAAAAATGGAAGAGCATTATCAAATTAAAATTGATGATAAACTGCTCTCATTGATTATTGATCTTTCAGAAGAAGAGATCAAAAATCGGGTATTTCCTGATAAGTGTATTGATATTATGGAAAAAGTCTTTTCCCGTTCCGTCCTTAATAGTAAAAAAAAGGTGGAGAAAAAAATCATCCAGGATGTGATCAGTGAAATGATTGGAACCCAGGTTCATACCAATGAACAGGAAAAAAATCGTTATCTAGTAGAAATGGACAAATATTTAAATGAAAAAGTTTTAGGTCAAGAAGATGCAATAGCTCGTATAACCCGTGTTATTAAAATGACTAAGACCAAGCTTGACTTAAAACCTGAACAACCAGATGGGGTGATCCTTTTTGCAGGAAGTTCTGGAGTCGGAAAGACTTACTTAGCTAAAGAAGTCGCCCTCTATTTATATAAGTCTTTAGATAAACTCATAACTCTCAATATGTCAGAGTTTACCGAACCTCATTCGGTTTCTAAACTTTTGGGAGCGCCTCCAGGATATGTGGGTTTTGAAAACTCCAGTGTCATCAGTACTAAAATATTAGAAAATCCCTCATGTATTGTTCTTCTGGATGAAATTGAAAAAGCCCATCCTGAAGTTTTAAAGGTGTTTTTACAAATCTTTGATGAAGGCAAAATTACTGATACTTCCGGAAGGGATATCTATTTTTCTAATGCTACTATCATCATGACCAGTAATGCTGAAATGAGTTCGATTGGCTTTGCTAATGAGAAAAAAACCGATTCTGCATCTTTAAAGAGTTTTGCAAATATATTTCCTCAGGAATTTTTAAACCGTATTGATGAAATTGTTATTTTCAATAAAATTACGCGTGATGTGGCTCGTCAGATTATTGAAAAACAGTTGGTTCCTAAGGCACAAAAAATATTTACCCGCCGCAATATTGATATAAATTTTGAACCTGGATTTACAGAATATATTCTGGAAAACGGCTACAGTCAAATTCAAGGGGTAAGAAACTTAGAACGGGTATTTGAAAAAGAGGTAATGAATGCAATTTCACATCAACTCTTCTCCAATCCAGATCTTGGAAAAGTAACCATTGTGGAAAATAATGGTGAAATAGTAGCAAAATAAAATAAAATGATAAATAATAAAACAGAGCTTATTGATCTAAGGTGATTGATAAGCTTTTTTTTACGCTGGGTCTATAAATAAATTACTTCAACTTTTCGATTGACAATTTTGCTGAGAATTTGGGCGGAAATTTTTCTGGATCTTTGATTGTTAATCGAATTTTCTGATTTAAAAGCTAGTAAAGGAATACGGTTAAATTGGTATTTTAATTTTATATCATTTTTTGTACATTTAAAAATAACCTGGCCTTGCCAGTTTAAATCAAAATAATACCCAATAAAATCCCTGGAATACTGGACAGGGTGGGAATCTTTGAGGTTTAAAAGTTTGACTTCTTGAATACCCTTTTGATTGATAATCACACCTGTTTTATGGTGAGTGGTTATTCGGAAATCAGAGGTAATAATTTTTAAAGAAGTAAATTGTTGATTATTGGCTTGGATAAATGCTTTTACTTTTTCACTATTCTTTCGAAAAACTTCATAGACTAAAAAGTCTGGTAAGGGAAGCATGAGATCCTGATCAATCATTTTTAAAGTGAAAAGTTCTTGTTCAATTTCGGGTATTCTAGGAATATCATTGATCATTGCATTGGTTGCTGCTGCAATAAAAGCAAGATTTAAGGGAACAGAGTTAATATTTCTTAAGACAGGAAAATAATCATTATCAGAGAGTTGAACAATAAAACCGGAGTTGGATAAAAATGCTTTCATACTGATATAATATTAAGTGATATCAGTAAAAAAAGCAAATCTAGCGAGCTATGCCAGCTTCATTGATCACTTTATTTAATAAAGCATCCTGCGACTGTATAGATTTTTGGTTTGCCTCGTAATTTCTTTGGACTTCGATCATTTGTACCATTTCAGTTACAACATTTACATTTGAAGTCTCTAAAAAACCTTGTAAAACTTTTGGACGTTGATTGCCTTCAGCAATGAATGGTTCCCCGGTAAATTCATTTTCATAATAAAAGGAATTTCCTTCTCGTCTGAGTTCTCTTTCTCTGGGAAAACGGACAATTTTTAAACGGCCAACCCATTCTGTTTCTTTCCACTCATTCTCTTCTTTTTGCACCAGCCGCTGGGGATCTCCACTAAATTCCGCATTTTGATAAATGTTTCCTTCTTTATCAATAATAAAATTGTTCTTTTTGATTTGTAGATATCCTGTTTCAGAGAGAACTTTTAAACCATCTTTATTGACTAAAAAGCCATCTTTATCAATGGTTAATGTACCATTGCGAGTATATCGTTCGCCTTTTTCGGTTTCAATAGTTAAAAAACCTTTGCCTTCTAAAGCTAAATCAAAGTCATTGCTGGTTTCTTTTAAAGAACCCTGATTGTAAACTGTGAAAGATTCATTAAGTTCTACACCTGTTCCTAGTTGTCCGACCGAAGGCATTTCATCATAGCTTCCTAGAGGAAAAGAAACTAACCCATCATCAGATCCGCGACGTATTTCAATATCAGGAAAAGCTTTAGTAATCACAACATCTTTTTTAAAACCAACCAGATCTGTATTAGCTAAATTATTGGAAATAATATTTAATTTATTTTGCATGGTTTGCATGCCAGATGCACTGGTAAAAATTCCTCTGATCATAGATACCTCAAATCGTAAATATTAATTAGCTATAAAAATTATCGGATTTATTAGAAACTTCTTTAGAAAGGTGGAAGGATAATAAAAGAATTAATGTTTTTTCTTATTTTTAT
>JAKSBL010000218.1 GCA_022361115.1 Spirochaetota bacterium
ATTTTGTTATAAAAATAACTAAGCTTAGCTGAACAATTTTTCCAATATACTGAACGATTGTTGACCAGGCAATTTGCCTGGAGGCAATTTGAATATTCAAGGATAAACCTCGATAATCAGTTTTTTTCCTAAACTCATATCCTGGTCATGCCAATCATGGATAGCTTCTGATAAACTGGTCCAGGAATAGGTAAAATCTGCTCCCCGTTTTGTCCCCACATCATGGGTAATAATTAAGTTTTTTTCTAAATCATACCCTTTAATGACAATCATGTGATATCTGGGGCCGCCATTGATAAAATAAGGGTTTTCTAATAATTTACCAGCACAAGGGGCAACAATGAGATTCCCTTTACTGATAATATGAGCAATATCTTCTATTGTAGGATTTTCGTGAATTTTTGTTTTTAACTGGAAATATTGATTAACCATCCAGGCTGTTTGTTCAACACTTGTATGCTTGTAATCTCCAAATTCCTTGTTTTCCCAGGCAACTATTTTTAAAAGTTCATTATTGAATGAACTACGATTGAGTCTGAGATGGTTAAACAAATTGGCAGCCAGTAATACAGAAGCTTCTTCACAGGCTTCCTGGTAAGGGAGAGACCAGTCTGCATAAGGGGCCTGAGGATAAAAGGGCAGCTTAATATTCAAGTACTGCGGAAGTTGATCTTCAGTTTCAGAGCTATTGATAATTTCAGCTCTTTCCATGGCAGGCTGTTTATTATCTTTAAAATATGAGTAAGATAATAAAATAAAAAGGATACTCATAACAGTTATGATCAGAAATAGTTTTTTCATTAACCAGTCTTATGTATAGAATTGGATGACAAAGGGTTTTTTTGTTTATATATTAATTTTTATGATTTTGCTAGTTTTATTTACATTTTATTTTCAAATTGGTTTAAGGTTTTGGAAAAGAGATTGACCAAGTGATGAAGGGTAATGTGATTTTGAAGAACAAGATGACTGTTATGTTGTTGAATTGGAAGATTATTCACGGGTATTTGGAATGATACAGGTTAATCCAGCATTATTATTTTTTAACTTTTCTAAAAAAAGCTTCACCCATTTTAATCCAGTTTTTAGAATATGATTATTTTTCATGGTTTCAATATCGGTCATAATTGAAACCATGTTTACGAATCACACATTTTACTCTATTCTCAGATGTACCATTGAACACATGCCAAGCATATCAGGCATAGTCAAAATAATTTTCTCTAACAGAGGTACCCCTTTTTTCATCCCTTTAGACATTGGTACAGCACTCATGACTCTAAACCGTTTATCCCATTTTTCAAGAGATTTTACCGGTTTTAATCCCCAGCCAACAGTAGGCATGTTACCCATTCCCCCTTTTTTTAACACCTGTTTATTGGCAATTTTGATTCCGAGAGGAGTTAAGGAATCAAAATAGAAATCACATTTCCCAAAATGATCAGCAGTGGCAATGAAAAACTTTTTTATTTGCTCTTCATTGACATAATACAACACTCCTCCTGCTACGCACAATAAACTGTCCTTAACTTCTATTTCAGCAAACCATTTTGTATCTAAAAATGAAGAAGCAATGCTTTTGTGTCTTGCGTTATCTTCAAAAAAATGTCTGCGAAGCGCAATGACATCAGGCAGATCAAGATCATAAAACATAATCTTACCGTTATCCACACGTGTATAGGTAGTTTCCAAACCGCAGCCGATATTTACGACTGTCCCCTCCGGATGTTTCTTTATAAACTCAAGAATCGTCCTGTCAATATGCAGGCTCCGTGCTATCCACCCGTGTAATGACAGGGATTGTGTTTTATCCATAGTTGAAAAATCATAATCAAGCCTGTTAATTATTTCAACAGCCTTTTTGTCAATCAACCGCGGGTTTTCTTTTTGTGTTTCAACCGCTCTGCCCCATAAAGGCAGTAAAAGGGTTTCCTGGACATTTCCTTTGTGAAATTTGATTTTTTGTTCCATAACTTTTCCTCCTTATATTAATTAATCTGGACTTGTGTTTTACAGCTAACGTTGCGCCACACCGACGTGCAACGTCGGGTGGAATGCTTTTTAAAAAGCGTTTTGCTGAAGCTGGGACACCCGTCAGGAAACTGGTCACCGACCAGGCTAAGCTCATTGGCAGCGATGAAATGCAGCGAAATCCCCGTCCAGTGGTGTACCTTGTTCGTGTGTCAGATTAAATCATATCATATTCAATTTATACAATTTTTTAACATAGACTTTTGAACCCATGAATCAGGGAGGACTTTGAGCGGAAACAAGCCCAGGCATTGCCCTTACATTTTTTTCAACTTTTTATCAGATGGTATGATACTGTTAATTCTCCTTACTTTGAGTTAAAATTAATTTAACTGTAATTTTTAGCGAGATGATCTCATATAGTCCAGCCCTCGGCTAATTGTCTGATTTCGACAAATTTTTTATAGACACCGTCTTTTTTTATAAGCTCCTCATGTTTCCCCTGTTCGTATAACTGACCATCTTTTATCACAATAATCTTATCTGCATTTTTGACAGTAGATAATTTATGGGCTATAGTTAAGACTGTTTTTCCCCTCGTAAGTTCACGAATAGCCGCCTGAATATGGTGCTCGTTTTCCGGATCAATATTGGCAGTCGCTTCATCCAGGATAATTATCGGTGCATCCTTCAGTATTGCCCTGGCAATACTCAATCGCTGCTTCTCACCTCCTGATAACGTGCAACCTCCCTCTCCCACTATGGTATCATATCCATTTGGTAATGCAGTGATAAACTCATGGCAGCGTGCTTTTTTTGCTGCATTTATAACCTGTTCTCTGGCCGCGCCGGCATTACCAAAGAGAATATTATTCTGTATAGTATCATGAAATAAATAAACTTTCTGAAA
>JAKSBL010000604.1 GCA_022361115.1 Spirochaetota bacterium
TGGAGTGAGGGTCCTTTCAATTGCCAAAGCAATTGCCTGTATGGCCAAAAATTCTGGTGATATCTATGAATACATTGAAGGTAGTCGGATGTTTACCAAAGATGCCATACCTTATGTTGAGGTGCCATCTACTCCGCGGAATCCTTTTATGTTTCGTGATGAATTTTGGATAACAGATTTTCGCAGCCGGTCTAGCTATATTGTTAAGGTTAAAGAAGATACAACTAAATATATTATTTATGACCCAATAATTACAACGACATTACCTCGCAGGTATACTGCAACAACAGCCATTGATGCCCTTTCCAATGCAATTGAAGGCTTTATTTCTACTAAATCCAATTTTTTTACTGATATTATATTTATCAAAGCAATTGAGATTTTTTCAAAATTTATATATGATGCAGTGAGTTCTCCGGATGATTTAAATGCCAGAGCTAAGTTATCTTTAGGGGGTTTATTAACTTCATTTGGCTTAAATATGTCTACAACTGGGATTACTTCTGCTATTTCCTATGTACTAAATTCAAAATATAGAATTCATAAATCATTAAGTTCCTGTGCATTATTACCACATGTAATGGATTTTAATATTACTGCTGTGCCTGCTAAACTGGTAAAAATAGCTGAAGCATTGGGAGAAAATGTATCAGAACTGACAGTTGTAGAAGCCTCTATCAAAGCAGTAGAAAGTGTTCGCAAAATTATTATTGAATTAGAACTGCCTATGAAGCTGGAAGAATTTGAGATTCATAAAGATGAAATGATTAATGTTGCTGACGAAGCTCGTAAGCTGAAAATGTTTGATTACTTACCGCGAACCTGTTCTTCTGAAGAATTGTACGCTATACTGCAAGCAGCTTATTAAGATTCACTGATTTTAATTTCTGATATCAATCATATCCTAAAAAATACTGGATTTTTCCTTAATAAAGGATTATAATTTTTCATAAACAATAATGCTAATCATTGATCAAATCTCTGATTTAAATAAAAAAGATAAAAAGTGTTAAGCTACATGACAAATAGAAAACAAAGAATTGCTATATTTTATTCTTCTCCGGAATTACCAATAAAAGACACAGATAGTGAACTTTATACAGAACAAAAAGAAAAATTCCACTTTTTTTTGTTTCATAATCAAAATCTTCATTTTTCTCAATCTACTATATTAAAAGAAGTATTATTAAAGAATTTTTCAGAAATACCACCTGAATTTGAGTACCTCACTGAAAGTAATTCACTACTATTAAAGAAAAAAATAGAAGAATTTGATTTTGAAAAATTTGATCGTGGGGTTGAAGTTGAATTTCAAGACTATTTAAAAAAAATTAATTACCGAATTCAGTGTATTTTTCAAACATTTACCCTGTTTTATGATCTTTATAAAGAGAAACACTTAATTTATGTTTTTCCACGTCAAATTTATAACAGTTATCTGGATGTGCTGAAACAAAATCAAATAAAAAATACTGAGATTTCTAAATTACATTCAACAGTACGGGAACTGGATATTATGCATTGGATTAATTATTATACAAAAAGTTCCAATTCTGTTCAAAGTGATGGTATTGACTATAAAAGCATTGTTAAAATAGAAATGCTGGAAAAAAACGGATAAGATCTGGTATATTCTGATCTCTTCCAATGAATCTAGTGATTTTTCAAGATTTTTACATTTTATGAAATAATTTCTTGATAAGACTTGACATTTTTCTAATAAAATAATATATTGCTTTCTCATAGCGACACTGAGGAGATGTGAAAAAAATGAACCTATACAAAACATACAATGTGACATCCAAAGATATTGAAAAGAAATGGTATATAATCGACGCAGAAGGATTGGCATTAGGAAGAGTTGCCGCTAAAGCTGCATATATTTTACGTGGAAAACATAAAGCAATTTATACTCCCTATTTAGATACCGGTGATAATGTAATTGTTATTAATGCAGAAAAAGCTTTATTAACAGGTAATAAAGTAACTGATAAGATTTATCACCACCACTCTGGTTATCCAGGTGGATTAAAATCTGTCAATTATGAAAAATTGGTAGAAAAAAAACCAATCATGCCAATGGAAAAAGCAATAAAAGGCATGTTGCCTAAAGGACCTTTAGGAAGAAAGCTGTATAAAAATTTAAGAGTATATGCTGATAGTAACTATAAAGAAGTTTCAGTTAAACCGGAAAAATTAGAGATCAAGTAAGAGGAGAACGAAATGGGTTTGTCAAAAAAAATAGGTGAGACTATTTTTGCTACTGGACGAAGAAAAACAGCTATAGCTAGAGTGATGCTTAAAAAAGGTAGTGGTAAAATTATCATTAATAATAAAGAGATTAGTGAATATTTTCCAGCAGGAAATTTTGAAATGATTATCCGTCAGCCAATTGAAGTAACAGGTGTAACGGATGATTATGATTTTAATATTAAAGTATATGGTGGTGGATTAACCGGTCAGGCTGGTGCGATTCGTCATGGTATTGCCAGAGCAATTGATTTTGCTGATGATAGCAATCATAAAGCTTTAAAAACTAATAAATTTCTTACCAGGGATCCTCGTATGGTAGAAAGAAAGAAATACGGGCAGAAAAAAGCACGAAAACGATTTCAATTTTCAAAAAGATAATAGATCAATGGAGAGTTTTACACTCTCCATTTTTTTGTTAAAACTGGTAATCATTGTGAATAATGAGAAAGAACAAACTGCCATCAGAGATGCAGCACTAGTTATTTTAAAGTATGGCCCCCAAACAGAATTTCTTTTGAAAAAAAAGTTAAAAGCAAAAGGTTTTGATTTAGCAGAGATTGAGGACGTTATCAGCTGGCTAATTGATTGTGAATTTTTGTCAGACAGCCAGTATGCAAATGCTTATGCTTTGGAAAAAGTGCGGTTGAAAAATATGGGAAAAAACCGGTTAATCGCCTTACTTTATCAAAAAGGGATTACTAAAGATCTGGCTAATCATGCTGCTGATCAAGCCTTAGCTGTCTATGGCGGCGAGAAAGAGGTAATGTATCTTTATTTGGAAAAAAAGAAAGATCTATTCCTTAAATTTCTTAAAGAAGATAAACTGAATAAAGTTTTTGATAAACTTCGCTATCAAGGATTTAATCACTTCAACTTTCACGAAATAAAGAGTGTACTAAAAGAATATTTAGAAAATAACTGAGTAATCCAGCTGGTTTTATTTAATATTTGTAATAATGCTGAAAAATCTTGAAAAAATCAAAAATTGTTTTAATATTTATCATATGAAAAAATATCTTTGTCTTTTTCTATTCATTCTTTCTATTAATGCATTTTCTCAATCTAATAAGGCTGATTATTTTTCTGCTAATTTGCTCTCCTTACCGATTGATAATCCTGTATTCAAAATAAACAAAGGAATTCACTGGAATGCTAATAAGATTCAGTTATTAACAGATAATACAACTGATTCTAATGAAACAGCAGAAGAAGATGAAAGTAAAAAAAAGAAAAAAAGAGATAAAGAAAAGGATGAAACCAAAAAGGATTGGTTTAAGCCTCAAAACCCTTTTCAAAATCTTGAAACCGGCTGGGTGAAAGAACAAAATAGATTGGAAAAGATTTTTATTGCTGTAGGTGGTGCATCTTTTGCTGTTGGTTCGACTATGATGATTATTGGATTTATCAATTATTTTGTCCCTTTTGTAGATCAATCAACGATTGGCAATAAATTTTATATAGCCCTCATTGGTATTGGAGGTGGCTTGATCGCTAATGGTTTTCCTTTTACTTTAGTAGGAGGCATTCGGTTAAGAATCAAAAAGAAAAAAGCTGCTAATCCTGAAGTTTCATTAAGTTTTTTTCTCATCTAAGCCGGCTATTTACCTTTATTTTTCATTTTCATTCCTAAAAATTATCTATTGTCAAATTACCAAAATGATGTTATCTTATGGTACTTTTAAAACACAACTTTAGGCTTTTTAAATTCAAATAAAAATTATAGGAAAATCATAATGAAAGAATTGATTGAAAATATATTGGTTGAAATAGGTGAAGATCCCAAAAGAGAAGGATTAATTAAGACACCAGAACGGGTGGAAAATGCTTACCGTTTTTTAACCCAGGGGTATCATGAAAACCTGGATGAAATTGTCAATGATGCATTCTTTGAAGCAGAAGACAATGAAATGATATTAATTAATAATATTGAATTTTATTCTCTTTGTGAACATCATCTGCTCCCTTTTTATGGAAAATGTCATATTGCCTACATTCCTAATCACAGAATTCTTGGTTTATCAAAATTTGCCAGAATTGTTGATCATTTTTCACGACGTTTGCAAATACAAGAACGATTAACTACTGAAATTGCCTCTTATATTGAAGAAATTCTTCAGCCCATGGGAATTGGTGTAGTTATGGAAGCCATGCATTTTTGTATGATGATGCGAGGTGTACAAAAACAGAATAGTTATGCTGTAACCAGTGCATTAAGAGGTAGATTTAAAGCTGATAATCGAACTCGTAATGAATTTTTAAATTTAATCAAAAAGTAAGGAAATAAAGTTGTTTGAAAATCTGGAACGGCATCGAATTACAGCAGTGAATCGTCAGGAAATTTTAACTATTGAAAAATGGGCGCAAGATGGGGTGGCCATTGCTCATGATAGTAACAACAAAATTATTTTTGTCCGTTATGTCATTCCTGGTGAAAAAGCTAAGGTGAAAATATATAAAGAAGCAAAGGATTATGCCTTAGGAGAACCGCTGGAAATTCTAGAGTCTTCTCCATTGCGGAAAACTAGTGAATGTCCCTATTTTGGACTTTGTGGTGGTTGTGATTTGCAAATGATCTCCTATGAAGAGCAGCTTAAAGTTAAACAAGAGTTAGTAAAAGAGGCTTTTTATCGGATCGGAAAAATTGAAATTAATGAATTTCATGCTATTATTTCCAGCCCTCAGCCTTTTTATTATCGAAATAATGCCATTTTTAAAGTTTATGCAAAAAAGAAGAAAATTGGTTTTTTTCAAAAGGATACAAAAAATATTGTAAATCTCGAGCAATGTATGCTGGCAAGTAGTGAAATTAACCAGGCTTTAGCTAAAATCCGTAACCAGTCCATTTTCCCGCCTCACAATTTTAAAGTGCGTTCAACCAATACCAATGGTTCTGTGGTGCATTGGGTAAAATGTGATGATTACCAGGATAGAGATATTGTTGAAACCATTACCGCTGCTGGAAAAACAATCAAATTTAAAATATCAAAGGATAGTTTTTTTCAGGTCAATAATAGTGTCATTCCTCTCTGGTTAGAAAAGATAATCAGTTATTTAGATGCGGAATCAAATGAGAGAATATTTGACTTGTATTGTGGGATTGGATTAATCACATTCTTTGTTAGTTATTATGCAAAAGAAACCATTGGTATTGAAGTTTCCAAATTATCCATTAAAGATGCCAGAAAAAATATGAAAAGCAACCAAATCACTTCAAATGTCCGTTTTGAAGCTGCAGCTGTAGAAGACCGGATTAGTGATTTAGGTTATGCTGATACCATAATTGTTGATCCCCCTAGAAAAGGACTGGATAAACACACGATTGAAACACTTTTAGATATGCAGCCTAAAAAAATTATTTATTCTTCTTGTAAATCTACCACTATGGCCAGAGATATTGCCTTCTTAAGTTCAAAATATCAAATAAAAGACATTACACTAGTGGATATGTTTCCTCAAACCTATCATGTAGAAGTCTTAACATTATTAGAAAGAAAAGAATAAGGACTTAATTTGTCAATAATCTTTCAATAATCCTGTCAAATTGGAAAAATAAGATAATAGGTAATATAATAACTATTATAGGTCGATAATCTTTTTATAAAAGAAAATCTAAATTAATAAACAGAGCATTTGTAAAGAATTGATCTTTACTTGGAATACTATCTATGATTGAGAGTGGGTTAGAAAAATTAATTGATGATCGGTTATATAATTAGGTAAAAAGACTTATGTCAGATATTGAAAATGACTTTAAAGAACTCTTTTTATCTCATGATGAAGAATTGCTGAGTTTTTGTCAATATATCATCAATCAAAAATCCAGCAAATCCATCCTTTGTCGAAAATTTATCGGTCATCTTCATCTGGAAGCTACCTGGCTGCAGGAAGCCATGGATAGCTATGGCGCATTAAGAAATGAAAAATGGTTTATTTGTCGCAATCGGATTTCCATTATTAAACTCTTCACTTCTGTTTGCTATACTGTTCTTCATATTAAAGCTTTTATTCCCCGTTACCAGCTGATCCCTATAAAAGATTCCTTTGAAAGTGAAACAGAGAAAGTTTTAAAAGTTTTATATCAGGCAATTTATAAAACTGCTGATTCCTTGCTTAAGCATGAAAAAAAATACCAAAAACAATTGGAATTGAAAGATTTAACTCCTGATGATTTTTGTGAGAACCGGCCTATTGGTTCTCTGAAAATTGACCGGCAGTTAAGAGATGTAGATAAAGGTGATAAAACATTAGTGCATTTAGCTACTATGTTTTTAAATCTTGGAATGGATGTTGGTTTATTAGAAGAATCCTACCATATTAAGGAAAAATATTACTCTTCCAGTATTCCTGAGTTAATTAATGAAGAAAAATTAAGATTAGTACAAACCAGATTTCATAATCTGCAATCTTCCTATGATACCTATCTTTCAAAGTCGATTATAGAAAGAAAAGATCCTCGATTAATGGTATTGCGAGGACACATCAGTATTATTTTTCATTTACTGGAATGTGCTACTGATTTTATCCATTACTATCAGCGCCATATGATATCTGCCAAATCCTCCCCCTTTAAGACCAGTATCATTCCTTTATCGGAAAAGGAACATTTAAACATATTATTTAACTACTTTATTAAATTTGCCCATCTCTATTTTGAAGCTGCAAAAGAATTATGTCGTTCCATTATCAGTGAATATGCAGAAATAGGCCGGATAGAAGTTCCTATACCTGAGTATCGGGGATTTCATGTACGTCCATCAACATTGATTTCAAAAATTATTAATCATTATGGAAGTAATATTGTTTTAAAAATGGGTAGACAGGAATATGATGCTTCTATTACTATTGAGTTATTTCGAGTGAATGAGGAGATCAATGCTGCAAAAAGGCGCTATATTGGTGCTTTTATTCAGAAACATGGATTATTAGAAAAATTTGCAAAAATTCAAAGAACTGATTGGCCCAAAAAATTAAAATATATCATTTTTGATCTAATGGAAAAAGATGAAGTCATTTTGTATGATCAAAATCTTACGTTTGAGACCAATATTCCGGATGAAGATGAATGTGCTGAAGAGTATTGTAAAAGAATGATTGTCAAATACTTAGGAGCTGGGAAATTTGATATTAAGAGTGATCTAACGGTTACCTTTATTGGTGATAAAAGAGTTTTAACGGATCTAAAAATATTTGCTGAAAATGGTTATGGCGAGGATAAATATGGAAATAATATCCCTCTTCCCTGTGAACTCACTTATTTGCGTCGTTAATACTACTTTAGCTTTTCTTTTAATTCTTCAGGTTTAAAAATTCCTTTTTCCGTAATAAAGCCAGTAATTAATCGAGCTGGTGTTACATCAAATGCATAGTTCGCTGCTTTGGCTTGATTTGAAAATAACTGAAGCGATTTAAGCTGATTATTTTGATCTTTCCCTTCAATAAATAAAACTTCTTGAGTAGATCGTTCCTCAATAGGAATACTGTGAACTCCTTCTGGTAATTGAGGGTCATAAGTTGAAGAAGGGAGAGCAACATAAAAGGGGATGTTGTTATCATGAGCTGCAAGCGCCTTTAAGTAAGTTCCGATTTTATTAGCAACATCACCGTTGGCAGCTACACGGTCTGTACCAACAATGACCATGTCGACCTTTTGTTTCATCATAAGATAGCCACCAGTATTATCAGGAATAATTGTATAAGGTATGTTATTCTGTTCCATTTCCCAGGCTGTAATTTTTCCTTGATTACGGGGACGGGTTTCGTCTACCCAAACATGCAGATTGATTCCCTGTTCAAAGGCAGCATATATAGGTGCTGTTGCTGTTCCATGGTCCACTGTTGCCATAGCTCCTGCATTACAATGAGTAAGAATGTTTAAAGGTGCTGAACCTTTCTGGGCCAGTTCTTTAATAATCTGTAACCCATATTGTCCGATTTGAGCACAAGTTGCAACTTCCTCATCCGCAATGTTTTGGGCAGTTTTTTTGGTAATTTTAATGACTTCATTAATAGAGTGACATTCCTCAATAGCTGAAAAACATCGATTAATTGCCCAATGTAAATTGATAGCAGTTGGTCTGGTGGATAAAAGTAAATCTTTTGCTTGATTTAAAAATGATTGCCAATCCTCTTTTTTTTGAGCTTCCAGGGCTGCTAGATACACCCCAAAACCTGCAGCCACACCAATGCAAGGAGCTCCGCGCAAATGCATATCCTTAATAGCAATTGCCATTTCATTAACATTGCGAAGGGGCTCAACTACAAAATCAAAAGGGAGATAGCGTTGGTCAATGATTTCAACTGTAACCTGATCTGCACTTAACCAAATTGCACGGTAATCTTTCCCATTAATATTCATATAAACTCCTTATCCAGTATATTCAGGAATATATTTTTTAAATAAAGCTTTAAACTGATGCTTATCCGGATATTGTTCTGCTATTTCTTTAAAGTCTCTAATGATATTATCCAGTTCTGATTGAGAGTATTGGTAATTTTCTATCTTTTCTGGAATAAGAATTTTATCAAATTTTGTCTGTTGGGTTTTTCCCTGACAGAGTTCTTCCTGGATTTTTTCACCTTCTCTTAAACCAATTATTTTGATTGGGATTTCCTCTTCCTGGTAGCCATACATTTTGATTAATGCTTTGGCTATTTCCATAATTTTTATTGGCCTGCCCATGTCTAATATATGAATTTGATTTTCCATAAGGGTAGCAGCTTTTATGACCAAACGGGCTGCTTCTCGGATTGACATAAAATAACGTTCGATTTCAGGGTGGGTAACTAACAGTGGTCCCCCTGCTTGTAACTGTTTCTTAAAAGCAGGTATCACACTCCCTCGTGAACCCAGTACATTTCCAAAACGGACGAGAAAGAAACGGGTATTGTTGTTTAAGTTATTACTGGCAATGGTTAGTATTTCTGCCATCCGTTTGGATGCTCCATAAAGACTGGAAGGATTGACTGCTTTATCAGTCGAGATAAGAATAAATTTTTTAACCTGATTGCGGATTGCTGCCTTGATTAATTGATAGGTACCAATAATATTGGTTTTTATTGCTTCATCTGGATATTTTTCCATCAAGGGTAGATGTTTATGAGCAGCTGCATGAAAAATAACATCTGGATGATACTGACCTACTTCATGTGAAATTTTATTCGCATCCCTGATATCACCAATTATATAATCAAATTTTTTATGGTTTCTAAACTCAACAATCAGGTTATGAATAGAATTTTCTCCATGTCCTAAAGCGAATACTTTTTTAACTGGGAGTTTTAAAAGGTTTCTAATAATTTCTGTTCCAATCGATCCGCCAGCACCTGTTACCAGGATAGTTTGGTTTTGATAGTCTGTTTGTATCTTTTCGATTTCAAAATTAACTTCTTCTCTACCTAACAGATCTTCTGGTTCAATGTTTCGAATTTGCTGCCAGTTAGCCTCCCCTTCAATGATATCAGAGATACCTGGTATAATTTTTATAGGAATATTTAATGGAGTAATAATATTCATGATTCTAGTGATCAGAGTTTGAGTACCTGAGGGAATAGCTATAATCACTTCATTGATTTGATGATCAGTTATAATTTGCTTTGCTTCTTCAATTGTACCTAATATAGGCAAATTAAATATGCTTTTTAAATCTGGACTGTCATCTAAAAAACCAATCAATTGGTATTTATTTTTAA
>JAKSBL010000154.1 GCA_022361115.1 Spirochaetota bacterium
AATGCTTTAGGAGAATAATTATGGAGTATATTATAACTGTTGAAGATTTAACAGTTTCTTATCATGAAAAACCTGTACTCTGGGATATTGACCTGCGGATACCAGCCCAGGTGTTGATGGCAATAGTAGGACCGAATGGAGCAGGTAAAACAACACTCTTAAAGTCTATCCTTGGTTTAATTAAACCTACAGCAGGTGAGGTTTCAGTCTATGACCAGCCTTTGAAACAGGTAAAACAAAGAATTGGCTATGTTCCCCAGAGGACAGCAGTTGACTGGGATTTTCCTACAACTGTACTGGATGTTATCCTGATGGGAAGTTATGGCAAGCTTGGCTGGATTAAGCGTCCTGGCAAAAAGGAAAATATTTTGGCAATGGAAGCACTGGAAAAAGTTTCCATGACAGATTTTGCTTACAGGCAGATTAACCAGCTTTCCGGGGGACAGCAGCAGAGGGTTTTTTTGGCCAGAGCACTGGTCCAGGATAGTGATGTCTATTTAATGGATGAGCCATTTCAGGGGGTAGATGCAACCACAGAGCGAGCAATCATTGCTCTTTTAAAAGACTTGAGAGAAAATGGCAAAACAGTTATCTGTGTGCATCATGACTTGCAGACAGTCCCTGATTATTTTGACTGGGTCACCCTCTTGAATGTCAGAAAGATAGCCAGCGGCTCGGTAACAGAAGTTTTTAATCATGAAAATTTGAAAAAAACATTTGGAGGAAGGGTATCATTTCTCAGGGAAAAGGAAAGGGAGTACATAAAATGACCAAGATCTTACACGACCTGCTTTTTGACTATACTCTTCGTCATGTTGCATTAGGCTCTGCAATACTTGGTATTGTCTCCGGAGCTCTGGGAAGCTTTGCGGTTTTGAGAAAGCAAAGTCTGCTGGGGGATTCCATCTCCCATGCAGCCCTGCCTGGTATAGCCCTGGCTTTTCTTCTAACTGGAAGTAAAGCTCCAGTAGTAGTCATTTTAGGAGCAGCAGCATCAGGCTGGATAGGAACCTATTTTATTATCAGTATTGTGAGAAATACCCAGATAAAAGAAGATACTGCCCAGGGAATTGTACTGAGTGTTTTCTTCGGCCTTGGCCTTGTGCTCCTGACTTACATTCAGAGGCTGTCTACCTCTGCTAAATCCGGACTTGACAAGTTCTTATTTGGGCAGGCGGCTACTCTTATGACAGAAGATATCATAACTATGTCAGTTGTGGGTATTATCACTCTTTCTATCCTGGTTATTTTCTGGAAAGAATTTAAACTGCTTACCTTTGATCAGACTTTTTTAGAATCCATAGGTTATCCAGTAAAATCCTTGGAAATTCTGTTAACATTTTTAATCGTTGCTTCCATTGTCATTGGTCTACAGACTGTGGGGGTTGTTTTGATGAGCGCCATGGTCATTGCTCCAGCTATCGCCGCTAGACAATGGACTGATAAACTGGGAATCATGGTTATACTCAGTGGACTTTTTGGTGCACTGGCAGGAGTGAGCGGGGCTTTGATTTCCAGCTCATTCTCCAACCTGCCAACAGGACCAACCATTGTTGTTACTTTGACAATGATTACACTTATTTCACTTTTACTGGCAGGACATAGAGGCCTTATTTGGGCTTATTTAAGACAGTACAACCAGAAAAAGATCTATGCTTCAGACAAGATACTGGAAGCCATGTTTTTTTTGGCTAAAAAACACAAATCTGTGAGACATCCCCATGGTTTAAAGACCCTGCAGACTATATCAGGCCTGTCTGGTGTAAAATCGGGCTTAATTGCATTGGAAAGCAGAAAATATATTGAAATAGATAAAAAAGGACGTTATTTTCTGACAGAGAAAGGATATGCTAAAGCTGAAGCAAGAATGAAGTACAATATATTACATGAAAAAGGGGGGAATGATGTCGCCGTATACTGAAATAATACTCATTGCCATAATAGTAGCTGTAGCTTGTGCTCTCCCTGGAACTTTTTTAGTGTTAAGAAAAATGTCCATGTTGTCAGATGCTATCAGTCATGCTATACTTCCAGGTATAGTTATCGGTTTTTTTCTGACAAAACAACTGAATTCTCCTGTTTTAATAGCTGGAGCTGTTTTAATGGGGCTTTTAACAACTTTTCTTTCCGAGACTATGATTAAAACCAGGCTTCTGAAAGAAGATGCAGCTATTGGAATAGTGTTTCCCATATTATTCAGTATAGGCGTCATTCTCGTTTCAAAATTCGCAGGGAATGTTCACCTGGATGTTGATGCGGTTTTATTAGGGGAATTGGCTTTTGCTCCTTTTGACAGGTTTGATTTTTTTGGCTTAGATATGGCAAGATCACTTGTTTCTATGGGAATAATTTGTATTAGCAATCTAGCATTGATAATAATCTTTTATAAAGAATTAAAATTAAGTACCTTTGACACAGGGCTGGCTTATGCTTTTGGAATTCTGCCTGCTGTGATCCATTATGGACTGATGACAATGATCAGTGTTACTGCTGTGGGTGCTTTTAATAGTGTTGGCTCCATCCTGGTAGTGGCATTAATGATTGCCCCTGCCGGAGCTGCTTATCTCATTGCTAAGCGCTTATCCTCCATGCTGGTTCTCAGTGGATTGTTCGGTGCTTTGGGTGCTTTAATCGGGGTTCCCATTGCAATAATACTGGATGTTTCTATTGCAGGTTCAATTGCTGGAACAATTGGATTTATTTTTCTTTTATCCTTTCTTTTTGCTCCAGCCAGAGGAATTGTTGCAATAGAATTAAAAAGAAAGAAACAGAAACTTGAGTTTGCCATGAGTATGCTTGCAGTTCACCTTACTCATCATATTTCCAGTGGGGATAGTGAAGAAGGAAAACGGGAATGTCAGACCAAACACCTTACTGAACATATCAACTGGTCAAAGGATTTTGCCAGCACTGTAGTAAGTATGGGTAAAAAAGCCCAATACTTTATAGAAGAAGAAGGATTCTTAAGTCTTACAGAAAAAGGGATGGCCCTTGCTCAAGAAGCAATAGAAGGATGATTATGTTAAAAAATGAATTGACCAGTACTGTGGAGGATTACTTAAAAGTTATCCTTTCTTTGGAACTCAATCAATCTGGTGATGATGCAGGTAGCGATGTTTCCATGAAAATGATAACTGATTCTCTTGGTCTCAAACCAGGAACAGTAACATCTATGATAAAAAAATTATCTGAACACGGGCTGGTAGAATATAAAAAGCAGAAAGGCTGTATACTGACAAACCAGGGCAGAAAACAAGCATTGTCCCTATTGAGAAAACACAGGCTGATTGAAACCTTTCTGGTTAATTCTCTTAAAATGGACTGGGCTGATGTGCATGTTGAAGCAGAAAAACTGGAACATGCTTTTTCTGATAAAGTGATCGACAAACTGGATGCTTTCCTCGGTTTCCCGGAACGGGACCCACATGGGAGTTTGATTCCTTCCTCAATAGGTTTTATAAGAAAAGACAAAAATCTAATTGCCTTACCAGAAGCTGAAATAGGAAAAAAATTACTCATTAGAACGGTGCCGGATCATAAATCTGAGTTCCTAAACTATTTAAAAGAAAAAGGACTTAAAATCAGCTCCACCATTCAAATTGATACTATCCAAAAAGAAGCAGGTCTGATTATAGTGGATTCTTCAAACAAGAAAATTCCATTTTCAATAACCGCTGCCATGGAAATTAAGGTTAGTTATCTGTCAAATTTATAATCTATTGTTAACGCCTCTGTGAAAACTTTAATATTTTTAACCACTGATGATTCCTGTTTTTTTACGAAATATGTTTGATGATAAAGAACTACAAGAAAAAGATATCATGAAAAGCTCTCTGGATTGGACAATTGTTAGACCGGTTATCCTAACTAATAAAAAGAAAAGAGGAAACTGCAGAAGTTTCACGGCAAATGATACATCCCTTCAGGCAAAGATATCTAGAGAAGATGTAGCTGAGTTTCTTCTGAATCAAATTAATAATCCTAATCATATTAAAAAAGCAATCAGTATTTCCTATTAATGCGGAATATTTTTTTCACATTTTTTGAATGAAATATTGTGTTAACATTATTTTACCAGCTAAACAAAATCACACCCAGAACTATCTTTTTTAAAATTCCAACTTGACAAAAATTAAATTACATGGTTAACTCGAATAAATACCAGTGGACTTTTTTGAGATTTAAGCATGCAAAATAAAAAAGAAGATGTAAAAAACATTATCATGAATTCTGCCAGGCAAGATTTTCTGGAATTTGGTTTTGAAAAAGCTTCACTCCGGCAAATTGCAGCAAAAGCAGGTGTTACCAAAGGAAATATTTATACCTACTTTACCAGTAAGGACGAACTTTTTTGTCACTTAGTTGAACCTGCTTTGAAGTTTATCAAAGAATCCATGATTCAGGGTTCTGCTGATCCTGAATATTTTCAAAACTATGGAAAAACTCCTGAAGAGTCTTTTGAGTTTTCCAGGAAAAATTTTGTCACTTATGCAGATTGTTTGTTTCTTTATACTGATGAATTAAAGCTGCTTTTTTTTGCATCCCCAGGATCCAGCCTGGAGAATTTCAGGGAAAAAATATTTGAACTTTACAGCCAGAGCAGTCAAAGCTTTTTTGAAAATATAGCAAAAGTCAATCCATCTGTAAATAAAAATATTTCCATCATGCTGATTCACAGCCTGGCATCTATGTACTTGAGTTTCATTGAAGAGGTAATTGTTCATAAGCCTCAAAAAAAAGAATTAGATTTATATTTAGAGCAAATAGCAACCTTTTATCATTTTGGCATGATGGAGGTGATGTATTCATAAACGAAAAAATCTAATATTTTAGCAAGAAGCTCAGTATCATCATTATTTATTTTTATTTCTATCTATTGTTAGATTTTTCTAACAATAGATAGAAATAAGCTGTTTGAAAAAACAATTTTATCTTTAGGAGAAATATATGGATAAAGACAAACAAAAAAACATGATTTTAAATGAAAACATCTGGCAGGTAATGTTTAAACTCTCCTGGCCAGCTGTAATTGCCATGGTTCTTTATGGCCTCAATACGATATTTGATGCCATTTTTGTAGGCCGCTTTGTAGGTGAAACAGCCTTAGCAGGAGTTTCTCTGGCCTACCCCTTAACCCAGCTGCCCCTGGGGATTGGTTCCCTTATCGGAGTAGGTGCAGGTTCAGCCTTAAGTATTGCAATTGGTGCTAATGATTTAAAAACCCAGCATAAACTGCTGGGTAATGTAAATTTTCTAAACATTGTCTTTGGAATTATTTTTACTATTGCAGGACTCATATTTGTTATTCCATTGATAAAAATGATGGGCGGCAAAGGAGATGAACTGATATTTGGTGTGGATTATTTTAGAGTTACCCTTTATGGTTCGGTTTTCTGGATAGCTGGTTTATCTGGAAATCTGATTGTGCGGGCAGAAGGTAAAATGGGCTCAGCAGCAATTATGATGGCAACTGGTTTAATAGTCAATATCATAGCGAATTATATTCTCATTGTAATTTTTAATTTTGGTGTCAAAGGTGCTGCCTGGGGAACCAATCTTGGAATGCTGGTATACACTTTAGTATTCTTTATTTATGCTGGTACAAATAAAATTTCTTTTGAAGCAAAACCCTTTTCTATTGGAAATGACAAAAAAATTTTTGAAGCCATTATGTCAATGGGGATTCCTTCTTTAATTATGACTGTCATGACCCTGATCCAGGGGATTGTTGTTTTTAATGCATTAAGCCGCTATGGTACAACCGCTGATATTGCTTTCTATGGAATTGCCTACCGAATTTTTCTCTTTTTACTGACTCCCATCTTTGGTTTAATGCGTGCACTCCAACCGGCAGTCGGGATTAATTTTGGAGCAACAAAATACGACCGGGTGATAAAAAGTTTCAAAGTTTTTGGTGTTGCAGCAACTCTTTTAATTGCTCCTTTTTGGATTATACTTATGGCGTTTCCCCAATTTGTCCTTAATATGATGCTGCCAGGTAAAGAATTTCTTGCTGCAGATTTATTTAATTTCAGAATTTTTATGTCTCTCCTTCCAGTACTACCGGTTATTTTTATGGCCATGACTTTTTTTCCTGCTATCAACAATAGTAAACCGGCAACTATTATGGGATTGGCCAGACAATTAATCTTTTATGTCCCTGTCATGTTGACTTTACCAAGGTTTTTCGGAATTAGCTGGGTTTATAAAGGATCTTTTTTCATCGATCTGATCATTACTTTGTGGGTATTTATAATGGTTACTAAGGAATTTCGTAAACTCAGGCTGGGCCAGGTCAATTTAAAAAAGGAACTGAAAAATTAGACGAATGAAAATGAATCTTTCGACAATAAACAATTACCTCTAATTAGTAATATTTTATTTTGAAGCAGGATGAGAAAAAAAATAACTGTAGAGATTAATCTCTAGTTTGCGGGTTTTTCATCCAGAAGTTTTAAAAATGATTCGCGATATTGGTGATGAATTATTGGAAAACCTAAAAAAGTTTGAATCCTTACTCAAGGATGTTCCAGTCAATTGATTGTGTTAATGAGAGTATAATGAATGAAAGCCCTGCTTTTTGCATTATCAAAAAAACGGCTTTCATTCATCTGTACGATTATCAAGAGTCCCCTTAGGAGAGCCTGATTTCATTTGCAATACTTCTGAGTGACTGATCGGCCTGCCAATCAATTTTACTATAGTATCTCCCAGTCTTTTTGCTTCACTTAAATCATGTGTTACCATGACAACTGTTTTCTGATCTTGCTGAATCAGCTCTTCCAGTAAGCTCATGAGTTGATCTTTAAGGTCAAAATCCAAGTTTTGAAAAGGTTCATCCAGCAAAAGAACATCATGGGGCATGGCAAAAGCCCGGGCTAAAGAAACCCTCTGTTTCATGCCGCCACTTAATGTATTTGGATAAGCATTCTTAAAATTAATCAGATCAACTTTTTTTAAGTAGTCATTAATATGACTGTCCATTAGTTCTGTTTTGACTTGTGCTTCTAATACATATTTCAGATTTTCATAAACAGTCAGCCAGGGCACTAATCTGGCTTCTTGAAACACAAATGATATTTTGCAAAAATCAATGCCCTTGATATTTCCTTCATACTCTTTATCTAAGCCTGATAATATTTTCAGCAGAGTTGATTTTCCGCATCCAGAGGGACCGAGTAAACAGGTTACTTGATTCTTTTTTATTTTCATTGATAAATTATCAAAAACCTTAATTTTATCAAATGACTTATTTATTTTTACCAACTCAATCATTAAGTAACCTCAAATCTCTCATAAAAACCCACTTTGTTAATGAAATATTTGGTTAATAGTTCGATTAGCAAACTACAAAATATGATTAACACTGTCCAGGCAAATACTGAGTCAAATTCTAATAAAACCTTTCCGCTATAAATCATCATTCCCATAGATCCATCTAAGATACTGATAACTTCTGCTGCAATAGTTGCTTTCCAGCATATGCCAACACTTGTCAGGATTGCAGCAAATAAATAAGGTAATATACTGGGAAAGTACAGTTTTCTCAAGATCCTGGTAAAGGGCACCTGATATACGAAAGACATACTAATCAGCTCCTGATCCACCATTGCAAAACCTTCCAGGATATTGGTATAAATAATCGGAAAACACAGTAAAATTCCGCAAATACTGGGCACCAATGTTTTGTCTATATATAACCATAAAATAATAATAAAGCAAACAACTGGAACAGCTTTTGTAATCAGGATAAAGGGTTGAAAAAGGCGTTTCACAAAATCATTTATGCCTGCTAAAATACCAAAAATAATTCCTAAACCAATTCCAACCAGGAGGCTGATTAACACTCTCAATAAACTGTCTAACATTATTTTATAAGTTGAACCTTTTAGAAGAAGACCTAAAAGCACTTTACCAGTATCTATTGGTGATGGAACAATCAGACTGTTGGTAGCACTGGAGATAATTGCCCATAACAAGGACCAAAAGAGAAGTATCAGAAATCCTTCTCTTAATTTTTTAGTTTTCATAGAAAAATTCATCATCTGGAATTTGGCCACCAATTGATTTCGGATTAAAATCATATAAAATCTGATAAAACTTCAGTATAGAAGCTTTAGCTTCCTTTGCACTCATCAAAGTAATATTACAATTGGGGATAGCCTTTATTGCAAGGGCTGCTTTTGGAAGGATACCAAATTTCTCAATCAACACTCCTGCTTCTTCAGGTTGTCCATTAACAAACTCAACAGAAGCTTTATACTCATCCATAAAAGTTTTAATAACATCAGGGTTTTCTTTTGCAAAAACTTTGTCTACAATAATAACCCCCATTGGCAGCACACTGCCATCTGTTATCTTTCTCCATTCATCTGTTAAATCTATTGCTACTCGCGCCTCTTTATTTCCTAAAATAACAGAAGTTACAAAAGGTTGTGGTAAAAGGGCAAATTGAGTCACCCCTGATTTTAATTTAGCTGCAACTTCCGAATGTTCTACTGCATATTCAATTTTTATATCATTAGCCAAATTATTCTTATCAAGGATATAATTGATAATATATTCAGGTGAAGCACCTTTTCCAGATGAAAGAATTGATTTCCCTTTCAAATCTTTAATATTCTGAATGGATCTGCCATTTTCAACGATAAACAGCACACCTAGAGTATTAACCCCTAATAATTGAATACTGCCTTTTGTTTTTGCATTTAGTATTGCTGCTAAATTTGATGGGACGGCTGCAATGTCTACTTTGCCCTGAATAATTTGTCCAATAATCTGATCTGGTGCACCAACAATTTCAAATTCATAATCCAATGCACTTGTTAAAGCCGCATCATTTTCCATCAACTGAATCATCCCCATTCCAGTCGGGCCTTTTAAAGTGGCTATTTTTAAAACTTTTTTTG
>JAKSBL010000335.1 GCA_022361115.1 Spirochaetota bacterium
AATTAAAAAGCAATATAGAAAAAGGTATTTATGTAAAAGCAGATGATGTTGCCCTGGAAAGGATTGTCAATAATTTAATGGATAATGCAATTAAATACTCCAAAAATGAAGGTGAAATTTATATCGGTCTTTTCAAAAAAAATGATAAAGTGAATTTCATTTGTGAAGATGACGGCATAGGTATTGCTTCTCATCAATTGCATCATATTTTTGCTCCCTATTACCAGATTAGTCATAAAAAAAAGAATACCCAGGGAATTGGAATGGGATTATTCATTGTCAAAAAAATCCTGGAACAAATCAATGGAAACATTTCTGTTGACAGTACCTTAGGAAAAGGAAGTATTTTTACGATTACTCTAGATTCCTATCAGTTAAAAAAGGATGATCATCCTTTTCATTATGTTGAGTCGGCAAATCCTAAGCTACCTTCAAATCCTCTTTCTATAGACAATTCACTAGAAATGATTCTCCAAAAAAGAAATCTACTCATTATTGAAGACAATACTGAATTATTAGCCTATTTAATTGATTCTTTAAAAAACGATTTTAACATTTATTATGGAAAAAACGGAGAAGAAGCTTTAGAATTATTAAAAAACATCCCCACACCTGATTTGATTTTATCTGACATTATGATGGATGGAATGAATGGTATTGATTTTTTTAAAGCAATTAAGAAGCATTTAACTTTGTGCCGAATTCCATTCATATTTCTCACTGCAAGAAATAATGAAGAGGAAAAAAATGATCTGCTTTCTCAGGGAGCTGTTGATTTCATTAATAAACCTTTTTCGATAGATACATTAAGACATAAAATTCATTCTCTCATTGATTTAAAATCCAGACAGATTGATCTGGTAAAAGAACAAATGATGGATTTTTTTAATGATATGAAAAACAAACAATTGGTTGATTCTTATGATTCTACTACTATTTTCAATCTATGTTGCAAACGATATAATATTGCTCCACGGGAACAAGAGGTGATCAAACTGATAATAGAAGGGAAATTAAATAAAGAGATAGGCTATCAGCTCCATATTGCTGAAAATACAGTTAAAAATATTATCAAAAAAATTTATCAAAAAACTGAAGTAAAAAATAAAGTTGAGTTAACAAATTTATTTAGAAATTATCATGAATAACCATTCGCTTTCCATCTTTAAAATCAGTATTAATAAAAACCTCGACATTTGGTCTATTAATTTTTTCTCAAAAAACTTAAATAAAATCTTTGAGAAAACGTCGAAATGGTGTTTTATCACCTTTGCTTTTGGGAAATATTCCAGTTTTCTTTTTTATGCTTGCGATATATCTTTCCACACTTCTTTGAGTCATATTGAGATTTTCTGAGATATTTTTATAAGACATATCTTTAATAATCCATAGCTCTAACACATCCTTTTCCTTATTGGACAAAGAAAACTGATCGCAGAATTTATGAAACTCTGATCGTCTAACTTTAACTTGTGAAAAATCATCTAAAAGTTTTTCCCTACTATCAATATTGCTTTTTATTTTTGCCTTTAACTCATCTATATCAAAGGGTTTGGCTATATAATCAATAGCACCTGCATTAAGCAGCTTGTTTTTTGCTATTAAATCATTTTTTGCAGTTAAAAAAATAAAAGGGATATAGTTATATTCATTATTTTTTTTCAGATGATTAAAAAAATCTGTTCCATCTTTTCCATCCATCATTATATCTGAAATAATAACACGAGGTAAATAATAAGGATTTAATTGTTCTAATCTATCCATGGCTTCCTTTCCACTTGTAGCCCAATATACATTATACTGTTCTTGCAGAGAATTAATCAAAAATATCAATAATTGTTTGTTATCTTCCAGGATAAATATGTTCTCTTTTTCTCTATTGTACATGGTTTTACCCTCGATAATCTCAGTTGATAACTCTTGTATACTTTGAAGATCATCCAAGCGATCAATAACCACTTCTGTTTCATTATGGTGATGTAAAGGCAAAAGTAAGGTAAAGATTGTACCCTGATTTTCCTCACTCTGAACTGCAATGCTCCCGCCTATTGAATCAACTACAGTTTTAACAAGACTTAGACCAAGACCAATCCCCTGAATATTTTTTTTAAATTGGCCAGCTTGATAAAATGGATTGAATAAATTGGGAAGCTTGTCCTTTGCAATGCCCTTTCCGTTATCTTGAAAAACCAGGTGAATGGTATTTAACTGTTTTTTCAATATGATTTTAATGAGCACATCTTCCTGATTATATTTCAAAGCATTTGAAATGAGATTTTGAACAATCATTTCAATCTTATATGGATCCACCTTCAGAAAGATTTGATTCTCAATATCAAGCTGAAAATTTTTAGCAGGATACAATTTAACTATTTGTTTTAAAACAATAGATAAATTAACAATAGAAAATGGTTCTTGCTCAAATTCAGGATTAGCTTTTATTTTTTCAATTTGTAAATAATTAATAATATCACGAGTAAGTTTGTGCGCATTTTTTTGTATCACATTTAATCCTTCATTATCTGGATCGGATATTAATAATTTATTTGCATAATTTAAAATAAGGGTAATCGGGGTTTTGATCTCATGAGATATGTTAATACAAAAGTTAGTTTTTTGTTGATTATTTTTTTCAAGCTCTTTATTTTTATCTTCAATAATCAAAATATATTTTTGATGATTATATTTCGAAAATATACAAAAAAAAGTGATTAACAAGTAAACTATATAAAACCCCATGATATATATGATATGAAATGTTAGTTCAGTATTTTTCTGAACTAAAAAAATTTTCATAATTTTTTGATCGACTTTGGGAAAATAATAGATGGTAAGAAATCCGGTAAATATTAGAAATCCCAGGATTGATGCTAAAATAATATTTTCATTAAGAGAATAGGTTATTATTGGAACGGCTATAATCAACAATAATATTCCGCTGCGTATACCGCCAGATACAAGAACAAAAAAAGTAACTAAAACAATATAATAATAGCAAAATATCCTTTTAAATAAATAAATTCTTTTATTATTTTTTTCAATAAGTGAAAACAACAACATAACCATACAAGGAATATAGCCAATAGAAATACTGAGTAAAACACTGGGAAAATTGAAATGAAATCCCAAAAACAATATGGGAAAAGTTATTAATGCAGTCATTGTTAATAAAGTGATAATAATACAAAAAACAAGGATGTTTTTAACAGGAAAGAATATAGTGCTTTGTTGTTTCATGAATCAATTGTAAATCGTAAAACTTTATAATATAATTAATTCTAACAAAAGCTATTGAGTTAGTCAACTATATATAAAATAAATGCAAAAAATATAAAAATCCCTGTTTATCCATATAATAAACAGGGATTTTTAGTGAATAAAATATGATTATCAATTAATTCTTACCAACCATTAGTACTGATGCTTTCAAGAGTTCCATTGATATAAATGGATCCTGTTATCATATTTGTACTGGTATTAAAAGTTAATATTTCTCCTCCAGGGCTATTTAAAACAAAAGATCCATCGCCCATAATGTCCTGATTAGCATAAGTAAACTCCCAATACTCATTTGCCATATCACCATAATTATAAACAGTAATATCCACTCCAAATCCACTAAAAAAATCAACTGTTGCAATTGGAGATGGTACATTCATATCAAATTGAACGATTGCATCAGCAACACTATTTTTAACAGCCTCTTCCATGGTCGCAGGTGGCATGTCAGATCCCAGGTCAATGTAAATATCAACAGCAGTTCCATTGATGTGGACCCTGCCACTTATTATACCAGCAATAAAATCACAAGTAATAATATTTGCCCCAACTGTTTCCAGGATATAAACACCATCACCATAGACATCATAATTACTAAAAGCACATGTCCAGACTTCATTAAAATCCTGGTAGTTACTTACAGAAACTTCAAAAGCTGCAGCTGTATGGGTGAGATTTCCCCCTGCAGCAATAATATCCATATCCGTATAAACTGACCAAAACTCACAATCAGCATTATAAAGTGCTTCCATTACTACTTCTTCAAAAAGGCTATCCGAAGTTACCGGTTCAGAGCTGTCTGAAAGTTCATCCATATATTCAGTAATTGAGATTTCCACCCCATCAATGGTTACTGTTCCGCTGAGGGTAATCCCATCCGCATCAATAGTAAAATCAAAAAGTGTAGTATAATCTGTACCATCTATGGTTTCTACCATAGTAGTGGTTATGCCAATAGAACCATCAGCATAGTAAATGGTAGTTATATCAAGATCAACCAGACAAGTAACCATTGATCCGGAATCTTCATCTTCAAAACTATCATCTAAATCATTAATGGTTGTTTGAACAGTTGTATCCCCTGTTGCCGGGCTGTCTGTGGTAATAGCTATGCTCTTTGTTCCGGAATCAGTAGGAACATTTGCATAGGTAGTGGTATTTCCCGCAGTCGATCCAGGCAGATCAGCTACTTCATCCATAAGACTACTTAATGATGGAGCTAAATCAGCAAGCAA
>JAKSBL010000210.1 GCA_022361115.1 Spirochaetota bacterium
CATTGTATTGATATTGAAAGGTGAAAACCTGATCGGCTTCTGGGCCTGACCAGATTGTATCTGCTAATTTTGTTCGTAAAGCAGTATCTTTTAAACGCCGTTCTAAAGTGATAACACGGTTAGCATAATCATAAACATAGTGTTCAATGAGATTTGGATTGGCAATTCTTACTGCATTGCCTCTGTTGTCATAAGCTAGCTCTACTGTGTGATCAATGGTATTAGCTTGATAATTGGCAATGGACAGGTAATGAGTGGCTTTGGTATTTCGTCCCATCTGGTCATAGGTAAAAGCAATGACCTGGCCTTTTCTATCTGTTTTGGTTTCTAATTGTCCCAGGTTATTATAGGTCATCATATCTTTGCCATTGCCGTAATCCTGCTCTAACAAGAGGTTGCGTTCATCATAAAGATAGGTAGTTATCAATCCCATGGCATCAGTGAATTTGGTTTTCCGTTTTAATTCATCATATTCAAACTCATAAAACTCGTATTTTTCGGCAGAAGTACTATTGTCTCCATAACGGCCTACTTTTACCAGATTGCCGTTCCAGTCATAGTATTCTTCAACCATTCGCTGTTCCGGATCAACAGTGGTAACAATGTTGTTGATATCATCATAAATAATGGTTTTGGTATCGGTTTTATCGGAAGTTCCGGGATAAAGGACTTTGGTTTTTCTCCCTAAGTCATCATAAACAACTACCCAGGTTTTGTCATACCGGCTATAGATCTGGCCATCCACTATGGTATTCACTCCAGAACCTGGATCAGCATCTGGATCGGTTAAAGTAATCATTCTGCCATAATTATCATAAGCCATTTCTTTGGCAGCATATTCTAATCCAGATATACTATCATACTCAATTTCCCGAATGATACTGCCTGCTCCATCCCCTTCCTGGCCGGTGATTTTTATCTGACTAGTGGTTTTATCCACATCTGCAAAGGTTTTGACAAAATCATTCTGATAATCAATTTCTATTCTCGCACCAGGGTTGTCTTCTCTACTGGCAAGAAAGGCAGCATAATAAGTTGAAGTTAAAAA
>JAKSBL010000381.1 GCA_022361115.1 Spirochaetota bacterium
CATCATCTTTAATTCATCAGAAATATTATCATCCATTATCATAACAGATGAAAAACCAATTATGCTGTTTAAAGGGTTACGAATGTCATGAACCAGATGAGTAATCGCTTTTCCAAAAATATCTTCTTTATTGATTTTTTTATTCATGATGAGGTGCCTTAATTAATTTGTATATAAACTAATTATAGGAGATTCTATGGAAAATATCAATGATTTATCATGAAAAGAGATTAACTGGACTTTTAATTTTACTGAAATGGCAGACAAATAGCTATCAGCTTAATATTTTGCTGATCAACGACCTGCAAGGCTTTTTGTCGGGTAATTTCTCCTCTTGGCTTGGGATGAGCTGGAGCATCACCAAAAAGAACAGCTAAAGGATTCTGGGTTTCAAAATTGTAATCCTGTAATTGAAATATTGCTTCATTTACAGCTTCTGGAATATCCATACCTCCTAAAATTCCTAAGCGGTTTACTAAATTTTTAACTTCTGGTATATTTTCAGACATTTCCAAACGACGGGCAATAAAATTTTCACCATAGTCACGGTATAAAATAAAACCAATTTTCAACCGGTCAATTTTGTTTTTTAATTCACTTATTAATTGGGGAAAAATTTTCTTAAAAACCGGCATTTCTTCTTTCATTGAATCGGTTACGTCTATGATAAAGATAATTTCTGCCAATTCACCGGGATCAGTATAATCTGTAATGCTCAAAAAGATGTCTTCTAAACTGTCGTTTTCTGATTTTATAATCACCTGGTTAGATAAATCATTAAAATCATTGATGAGATTGGGGCGGAAATTATTTTCACTATAGGAAAATTTTAAAGTAATCCACTGGTCCAGGAATTGGCCGGTATAATCACTATATTTTTTGGAAAATAACCGCAAATTTACTTTGATCCCCGGATGAATATGAATCACACCATTTCGTGTCCAGTCATAACCAAAAATCACTTCTTCCGGCAGGTAAAAATGGAAAGCTTTCCCCAATGTTGGATGGTTTTCTAAAGTGGAATCAACTAAGAAAAAAGCTTCATATTTGGTGTGAAGAATACGATTATCCAGTATACGGATTTCATCCCCATTTGGTGGAAAATACTGCCTGGTTCGTAATCCGTAATTGGTTTTTTTCTTTTGTGGATCCTTTTGAGATTCTGTTAAAAGAATGGATTTTACACCATTTTTTTGTCGAATATATAGCTCATAACCTGTATCTGCTTTTTCAAAATAAATATCCTCTTCATCAATATAGGGCTGAAAATTTAAGAAGAGAGGCAGAAATAGGAATAATATGATCCAGGCTCTCATACCTATATTTTCGGAAAAAATAATAGGTTAATAATAGAGGTTTTTATAAAAAGTGCTTTTAGACTTATTTTTCTATTATGAG
This sequence comes from Spirochaetota bacterium, assembly GCA_022361115.1. GTDB lineage: Bacteria > Spirochaetota > GWE2-31-10 > GWE2-31-10 > GWE2-31-10 > JAKSBL01. Next base: position 1,399 of record JAKSBL010000381.1, read on the forward strand.
AAAATAATACCCCCCATTATAAGTTGGTTGTTTCCTTATAGAGTGGTATTTTTTATCCCATTCACCTTTGGCAAGGCTCTTTTGTAATCCCTGGATGATTTGCAAAACTTCTTCTTCTGGTAATAAAGAAAAAACTGAAATGCCTTTTCTAAAATCTTCTGATAAATATTTTTCTGGTTGTTGCCAGGCAGAATAGAAAAATCCATCTGTTAAATCAAAAGGTAAGAGGAAATTTTCAATTTTTGCTTTTGAATCAAAGATTTTTTCTGTTAGGTTAAGAAGTTTTTCTTTTTCAACATAAACTTGACAGGCATTCTCATATAATAGAGAAAAATACTCTCTGAGCCAGCAATTTGGTTCTACTTGGCGAGGATCTCTGGTAAAGATCACAAGCTTACCCTGATACTTTAAAATCCGATACATTTCTGAAAGGGATTTCTCTAAGTCACTAAAATGATGAGTGGCTAAAATACATATCGCACTATCATAAAAATTATCTGCAAAGGGAATCTTTTCAGCATAACCTGTAAACCACTCAATATTTTCATGCTTTTTTCTCTGTTGCTGCATTACCTCTGAGGGTTCTAAAGCATGTACTTTGTTTCCTTTTTTTGCAATTGGATAAGCATAATTTCCTGTTCCAGCTCCTATATCAGCAATCAGTTGATGGGGCGAAGAGGGTAAATTATTCAGGATCTTGTTAATAACTCTTTGATCTGCCTGTCGGTTTTGGTTGTAGTTTTTACCTATTGCATTATAAATTGCTTCTTTCATATTCTTCCTTACTTAGCTTTCCTTTTAATCGAATGGTTATTCTAACGTATGGCAAATGAATTTTCAAGAGATTAATAAGAAATCAAGCAGAATAATAATTTTAATTTATTTATGAGGTGCTTGCATGTGTAAAGTTGCTTTCAGCAATCTTAGTTTTACTAGATTTGCTTTTGCTTGTTCAAAGCAAAACAGCAAATGTGAGCTTAGTCGAGGATATAGTAAAAATAACCATTTTTATAATAAATTATCAAAAATATCAAAATGGGATTATAATAATCATATGAGATTTAAATAGAAAGATTGTCCACAGCGTGATTGAAAAAGGTAATTGTGTGAAAATGCTTAAAATTATTTTCCATTTTTTGATTATTATCATTGTTATCAGTGGATGCAAAAAAAAAGAAGGAGAAAGTGTTGCAGATCAACCACTTGTTGATTCACAAGTGAAATCAGGAAAGAAAATTGTTTTTTATCTTGAAGATGAATTGATATATACAACCAGTTCTCAAGAAAATCCCGGTTTTTTGTTGGAAATAGTTCTGGAAATGGTGAAGGTTTTAAAAATTGACTACTCTATTAAATTTTTACCCTGGAAAAGAGCTCAAATAGAGACCCAAATAACTCCTAATGCTATCATCTTTCCTTTAACCCGTACTGAAGAAAGAGAGCCATATTATCAATGGATTTGCAAAATACTTGATGTTCCTGTTATGTTCATCAATAAAAAAGGGCAGAAGTTAATCAATACTGTTGATGAGGCGAAAAAGTTAGATAGAATTGGAGTGATAACCGGAACCCCACAAGAAAATCAATTAATCAATTTTGGATTGAAAAATTATTCACAAATAGAAGGTAAGTATCTTTATCAGATATTGTCGAATAATCAGGTTGATGCTATTTATACGGCATGGCCTGAAGCTTTTTACGGCTGGAAACAGGGAGGGTATCCAGGAAAACTGCAGCATGGAAGGATTTTCCAAAGTTTACCACTTTGGATAGCTTGTAATCAGGATTCGGATTTAATAAAAAAATCAGACTGGATTGAAGCTTTTAATAAAGTAAAAGAAAGTGGTTTTTTTAGTGCAACTTTCAACAAATATTTTTCCGAATGAAACTAGTGGTTTTTTTTATACAAAACTATGTGTCAGACATTATAAGTAATAATCCGAAGCAGAATTTCCTGCATTACCTCTTAGTATTTCTGGGTGCCAGAGTATTCGTAAGGTGAAGTTATAAATTTGATCCTGAATACTGGAAATGATTTTCTCTAAAGAGCTTTTATTCCCCTCTTTTGCTTCCCAATGAAATTGTGAAGGTATTTTTAAAATTCATTTTAAAAATATTTTTTTTCTAATAACTGAATTTGCAGTTCATTATCCAATCTCAATTAACAAATTCTTAACAATCTGCTGGTATTTTAATGTTAATTTGAATAAAACTTTACTTTATTGTATCAATCAAAAAAGATGGAATTTTCTAAAAAAAATGAAAAAATGTTAGTATATAAACAAAAATTCAATTTTTATTCTAAAAATCAAAAATTATGTATAAATTCGTAGAAAAATTCTTATAGAAGTTCAAATTTGGTACAATTGTCCAAGAAATGAAAAAAAGAATTTAATAAAAAAAAGGTAAATTTTAGTTGATTAATTGATAAATAGGTATATAATAGAACCGACATTTTAAGAAAAGAAAATCTCAGGAGGAAATAATGAGAAAATTTTTAACTATTTTAGTTGTTGTACTAGTAGCTTTCGCTTTAGCTAGCTGTGCAGTAACAGAAAAGAAATCAGTATTGATTATCAACAACACTTCTGATACTGATGTAAAAGCCATTAAAGTTGGTACAAAAAGCTTTGGTGCTTGTCCTTCAGGTGCTACAAGAAAGAAAGTTATTTCAAAAGAAGTTACAGGAGCTTTAACAGCAACTGGCGCTACTTCTGCTTTATCAAGCTCTTATGATTTAGATGGTGACTATACTTTACGTTCTGAAGGTGGCTACCAGTTCAATTTAAGTATCACTAATAATGATGGCCAGGTTCAAATGGGTCAAATTTCAGTAACATATTTAGGTGTTGATCAAGTAGATGATACTGCTGATAATGATGCAGCTGACGCTGATGATCACTTATTATATGACCACGATGGTGATGGTACATATGATGCAGCTGATTCATGCTACCAATGGTAAACAAATTGAATTAACTTAAAATAGAGCCGGATTATTCTGGCTCTTTTTTTGTTTAATTAAAGAAAGTAAATATAACTTTCAAAAGTAGCCTATAAATAGTAATAAGAAAGATGGTCACAGATGAACACAGAAAAACACGAATCTTTTTATTAATTACAACCTAGGTTTGCAATGAAATATGAGAAAAATATCATCTTTTCTTTTTTTTCTCTTAGTGGTTATCTGTCTCTTTCCGTGTCCATCCTGTGATCTCTTTTTTCTATCTACTCTCATGTGATTCAGCTTTAATTTTTTTACTTCACTCTACAAAAAATCCCACTCAAAAAGTAGCGATTTTCTCTTGACTTTCAGTGAAATGACTTTAAAATAGAAGAAAGAGTAAATTTCTAAAAACCTCCTATCTTTTAAAAAAAGACAGGAAATCATTAGCCGCAATTCATTTTTGTCTTTGATTAAGCCATCTTTGTTTTTTCATAATAATAAAATTATACATCAATCAGGGCAAAAATATCTTGCAGATCCAAATAAAATAAATGAGGTGTAAAAAGTGGGACAGGTTTTAACACAGTATGACAAATTGAATGAAAAAGTAAAAGGCAATTTCAGTCAATCCGGTCTTGCTGGCAAAATCATTATTCAAGTAGGAAACGCTACTTGTGAAAATGCAGCTGGTGCCAGGGATGTGGAAAAAGAATTTCAGAAGTTAAAAGATGCAACCGGTCGTGATGATATCATCATTAAACAGACAGGGTGTACAGGCAGGTGTGCTGCCGAGCCAATTGTCAGTATTTATCTACCTGGTAAGAGTCCATATAAATATGAAAAAGTTTCAATGGACAAAGTTGCCAGGATTTTTACTGATACAGTTGTTAATGGTCAGATAGTATTTGATTATTTGCTGGATAAAAAGACCAAGAATGTTTATGATCATCTGGTTACCTTTTTGTCTAGTGAAATCAATGTGGTTGAAGATGATTTTAACCGGTTAGAATATTTTGACCAGACAATGGAGCAATTAGGATTACCAAAAAATAGTGTTAAAGCATTTTGGGGTAGTGGGTTTGGTTTTAGAGATGAAGAAATGGAACAGCATAATTATATGATTGTTTATCCTTCCAATACCATGTATATTGCTAACACCAAAGAAGAAATCAAAAAAGTCATCCAGGTTCATTTGAAAGATAAAAAAATTGCAAATGATTTGCTGGTAAAGAAAAACTTTTTGGCCGAACGTTTTTTTGGTACCTATGGGGATGTAGCATTTTTTAATAAACAGACTCGATTAACCCTTCGAAATTCCGGTGTGATTGATCCGGAAAGCATTGAAGATTATATTTTTCATGATGGTTTTAAGGCTCAAGCCAAAGTTTTAGATAAATATTCGCCGGAACAGGTTTGTGAAGAAGTAAAAAAATCGGGATTAAGAGGTCGTGGAGGTGGTGGATTTCCCACCGGTGTAAAATGGCAGAATACCCGGATTGTTGAGAGTGAACAAAAGTATATTATTTGTAATGCTGATGAGGGAGATCCTGGTGCTTTTATGGATCGAAGTGCCTTAGAAGGAGATCCATACTCCATTATTGAAGGTATGGTGATTGGGGCTTATGCAATTGGGGCCAGCAAAGGTTATTTTTATATCCGGGCTGAGTATCCATTAGCTATTGAGCGGATAGAAAAAGCCATTGAAAAAGCTAGGGAAATGAATTTTCTGGGTAAAAATATTATGAGCTCTGGTTTTGATTTTGACCTGGAAGTTCGATTAGGAGCTGGTGCTTTTGTTTGTGGTGAAGAAACCGCATTAATCCACTCCATTGAAGGACAAAGGGGACAGCCAACTATCAAACCACCTTTTCCTTCTCAAAGCGGCCTTTGGGGTAAACCTACAGCTATTAATAATGTAGAAACCTGGGCTAATATTCCGGTGCTCTTTCTTTATGGTTCAGATTGGTTTAGATCGATTGGGACCGAAAAAAGTTCTGGGACTAAGGTATTTGCCTTAGCTGGGGATGTTAATAATACTGGTTTGGTGGAAGTTCCCATGGGTACTACATTAAGAGAGATTATTTATGAAATTGGCGGCGGCATACCAGGGAACAAAGAGATCAAGGCCATTCAAACAGGTGGACCTTCAGGTGGCTGTATCAAAGCAGAACAGTTAGATACTATTGTTGACTATGACAGTTTAAGTGCTGCAGGTTCCATTATGGGCTCTGGAGGAATGATTGTCCTGGACGAAACCAGCTGTATGGTGGATGTGGCTAAGTTTTTCCTGGAATTTACACGAGATGAGTCCTGTGGAAAGTGTACTCCCTGTCGGGAAGGGACAGTCCGAATGCTGGAAATCCTTTACCGAATAATTGAAGGTAAAGGAGAATTGGAAGATATAGACAAACTGGAACGTTTAGGACATGTGATTAAGAAAGCATCTCTTTGTGGATTGGGACAAACAGCACCTAATCCAGTTCTTTCCAATTTGAGTAATTTTAGAAAAGAATTTGA
>JAKSBL010000623.1 GCA_022361115.1 Spirochaetota bacterium
GATTTTAGACAGAACTTTTATTTACGCAGATCCCCATTTATATCAAACTAAAGAAGGGGTCATTCATCCCTTAAAAAAACTCCTCCCACCCTACCAATTATTATTAGCTGTTGGAGGTTTTCCTGATCTTTCAATTTTTGAACCACTGGAAAAAACTTTAGAAATAATAGAGAAAAAAACTCACTGTTTAAAAAATATTGGAACTTTACGAAGAACAACCTGCATGGGCTTTTTACTGGATGAGTTTCGTGACTTAAAAAAGGATCAGGTAATGGATGCTTTAGAACGAGCAGGAATGGAAGCGATAAAAAAACAAAAAATTTCAGGTAAAACTAAAAAAGCATTTGAACAACCAGTCTTCACCAACCCAATTTTCATATCAGCCGGCAATATCATGATCGACCGCATGCAAAAGGAGAAAAAAATGTTATTTGAAAGAGGCCTATAATTGAGCAGATTTATTCGTTTAAAATACTATCAGCAATTTCTGGATATAATTTCTTTAAACAATCCGGACACACACTATGAGAAAAACTGGCATTTATGTGATTCTTTAAGTAAATTTCAACCTGCTGCCAATATCCTTTATCATCACGTACTTTTTTGCAATGAGAACAGATTGGTAATAACCCGCTAAGATGTTTTATTTTCTTCATCGCATCTTCTAAATCACGAACGGTTTTTTTAAGCTCTTCTTCTCTGGCTACCCTTTTATCCATTTCTTCTTTTAGTTTTAGGATGGACCTAACCCGAGCTTTGAGTTCTAACTTATTTACTGGTTTTCCAATATAATCAATTGCACCTACAGAAAAGGCTTTTTCAATATTTTCACCCTCATCTAAAACACTAACCATGACAATAGGTATTTCTTTTAAGTCTTCATGACTTTTTATGATAGTTACTGCTTCAATACCATTCATATCAGGCAGTTGAATATCCATGAGAATTAAGTCTACCAGGGAACCACCTTTTCTATGGATTTCTTGATTTAAGTAATTTATAGCCATTTTTGCAGACTCCATAATCACTAAGTCGGTATAGCCTGCTTCTTTGAGCATGGCTTCTATCGCCACTTGAAACGGAGGTGAATCATCAACCACTAATATTTTCATTTTTTTTACCTCTTATTAGGTTTTATCGACTATTTCAATATTTTTTAAAAATTCCTCTATTTTCACTATTACATCTTTTATCCCTTCACTATCCTGCTCTTGGCAATACTCTTGAATTCTTTTTCCATACTGGCTAATTTTCAGCATTCCATAAGTCCCACCCTCTCCTTTCATTTTATGGCCAATCGAATTGAGCTGTTCAAAATCTTTTTTTTCAACAAAATCACTCATTAATTCTAAGTTTTTTAAAACTGCATCCATATATTTGGAGATATATGGATGCAGAACAGGATCAATATAAACATAGTTTTTTTGATCTTCTTCCTCAGTTCGTTTTGTATCCTGAGTTTTCATTTCTTTTGATTTATCTCGTTTGAGATATTGTATGATAACATCCGTGAAATTTTTTTTGCTTATCGGCTTAATAATATAATCATTACATTCAGTGACAGCTGAGTGAAAAGTTTCATCTGTTATAGCATGAGCAGTTAAGGCAATTATTGGAACTTTATTTTTGTGATTTGCTTTTTCCCACTCTCTGATTCTTTCAATAGCGGTTAAACCATCCATAATAGGCATTTGGATATCCATTACTACCAAATCAAAGCTTTCTGATTGATATTTTTTCAGTGCTTCCTGCCCATTTTTCGTTATTACTAAATCAACTGGATATTCTTTTAAAAAAACTTGAACAACATATTGATTGGGTAATGAATCCTCAGCAAGTAGTATTCTGGTTTGTTTGATTTCTGGTAAATGAACATTTTCTTTTTGTTTTTTTTGTTTAGACCTTGGCTCTTCAACCTGAAAAATAGCATAGATCTTTTTTTTAAGTTCATCCCTTTTTATCGGCTTAACTAATACTTGATCAATCCCAATTGACTTAGCATAACGAATATCTTCATTGGAAATACTGGATGATAAAAGTATGATTTTAGTATCCCCAAATTGGGGATGGCTATGCATGGCAATTGCAACAGTCAATCCACTCATTTCAGGCATATTTTGATCTAAAATAACACAATCATATGGTTCCTTTTGCTGAATTGCCTTATTGAATAATTCCAATCCTTCTTTACCCGTTTCTACAATATCAAAATTTCCACACCAGTTGTGAAAGGTTTCTTTAAGAATGATTTGATTCACTTGATGATCATCTATACCTAATATTTTTATTTTTAATTCTTTATACTTTTTTTCTCTCTTTTTTGGCTTTCTTTCTTTTAAAAACTGAACCTGGAATTTAAAAGTACTCTTTTTTTGTAATTGACTGGTTACTTCAATTGTACCATTCATCATTTCTACTAATCGTTTTACAATATTCAATCCTAATCCAGTTCCTCCATATTTTCTCGTAGTAGAGGTATCAACCTGGGTAAAAGTATCAAAAATATACTCCAGTTTATCTTCTGGAATACCAATCCCAGTATCTTCAATAGTAAACTCGATTTCCAGTTCTTTTTTTCCACTTTTTATCACTTTTACTTGTATTAAAATATGACCCTTTTCTGTAAATTTAATGGCGTTACCAATTAAATTCACTAATATCTGACGCAATCGAAAAGGATCTCCACTTAAATAGGGATGTATGAAAGGATCAATATAAAGAAGTAATTCTAATCCTTTTTGGGTAGCTCGATAGTTCAGGATATCACAGGTTCTTTCCAACAATTCAACAACATTAAAGGAAGTTTTTTCCAGTTCCAACTGGCCTGCTTCAATTTTTGAAATATCTAAAATATTATTGATGATGACCAGCAAATCCTCGCCTGCTGTTTTAAAAATCTGAACATACTTATTCTGTTCATCAGTAAGTTTTGTTTCTGAAAGAGCCTCCGACATACCAATAATAGCATTCATTGGGGTTCTAATCTCATGACTCATGGATGACAAAAATTCACTTTTTGCTTGATTTGCTGCTTCCGCTTTGATCATAGCTGTTTTTAATTCTTCTTCGACCCATTTTCTCTGAATTAATGTCCAAACATTTCGAACAAACAAGGATGCCTGGTCAATATCAATCTGGTCATATTCATCTGCTTTATTGCCTATTCCTAATATGGCTACAACTTTTTCCCCTTCAATAATGGGAATAGTCATAAAGCGTTTTAGAAGAGAATGTCCTTCTGGCAAACTTTTTTTTGCCTTTTTAGAATCATAATCATTAAAAATAAGCGGACTTTTTTGATGATAACTTTCTACCCAGAGTCCGGCCTGTGATATAGGATAATGACCAGCCTTATCCTTAACTTCACACTCTTTATAGGTACCTTTAGACCAGGTAACCAGATTAACTGTTTCATCATCAGAATTAATAAGGTGAAAAAAACCAATTTTACTATTGGTAATCCGGATACATTCTTCCAATCCATAATTCATCAATTGTTCCGGCGTTAAGGTTTCCATAATTTTAAATAAAAGCAAAGTGGATTGAGAAACATCCTCAATTTTTTTTCTGTCAGTCACATCAACCGCAATACTGATAACTGCTTTTCGCCCATCATGCAACTTTCCCAAAGGAGCAGAACTAAAGTCCCAGATCAGTTTTTGACCATAAGCGGTTAGAATTTCATATTCCCCTTCATTTATCCGGCCTTTAATATCAAAAAGGTTACTCATCTTTTGAATAATTTGATCTTTTTTCTCTCCATAAGCTTTAGTTAACCAGTCAGAAAATGTTGGGATATCCTGAGGATGATAACCAGTGATTTCTGTCCAGGTATTACTTAATAATATTACCTCTCCGTCTTCTGCATGAATCATAATAGGAAAAGGAGCATCCAGAACAGCTCGTCTTAATCTTTGTTCACTATTTCTTAATTGGAGTTCAATTTCTTTGGTTTTAGTAATATCTTCCAGGGTTGAATAAACCTGAAATGGTTCATGTTCATCGGCTTTAAAAAGAGGAGTAGCAGAAATATTCACCCAATGATGTTTTTTATCTTGGGGATTATAAATACCCATCGTCACATTTCTAATCCCAATGCCAGTTCTAAAGGCTACCGTAGTTGGATGGGTTTCAACAGGAAAATCGCTCCCATCTTCATGAATACTTTTCCATTCTTTATCATAAGAAGTTCTTGTCTGGAGTTGACGGAGTGATAATCCAAGAATTTTTTCTGCAGCAGGATTAGCAGATAATATTTGGCCTGTTTGATTTTGATAAACAATTCCCTGAGACATTGTTTCAAAAAGGGTACGGTATTTTTCCTCACTAGCTTTCAATGCATTTTCTGTTTCGTTTTTTTCAGAAATATCTCGAGAAATACATAGTATACCGTGCAGTACTGGATATACTAATATTTCATACCATTTGGTTTCTTCTCCCATACTATAACTACTCACTACACTATCTGCTTTTTGTATTGCCGTCACTTTTAAAATTGTTTTATAAAAAGGATTATCTTCAATACCTGGAAAAATTTCTTTAATAGATTTGCCTAAAATTTCTTCTCTTTTTTTTTGTATAAATGATTCTGCTGCATCATTTATTTCCGTAAATCGCCAATCCCAATCTATAACAAAAATAGCATCAGTAATAGACTGTAATAGCATGCGGTAACGTTCTTCTGAATCCCTCAATTCCTGTTCTGCTTTTTTTTGTTGAGTCACATCTTGAATCATTGCAACTACAGATTTAATTTGCATTTGTTCATCCAGGATTGGAAAGATGTATTCGTTGATATTTAAACTATTTTTTTTTGTTTCCCATTGATTTTCAGCAATCCCCAGATTTATTTCAGCTTCTCGTCTTATCCCTTTTTTATTGCGATACACTTCTTGATAGACCTCCGCAGAACCGTTAGCTATTGAAAAAGGATCTGTTAGTACATTAAATTTTCCTATTCCATAGTCGATATTTGGTAAATTTAACATTTTTCGCAAACTCTCGTTAATTCTTTGAGAATAGCCTTTTTCATTAAAAATTTGCATTCCTAAAGGAAGATGATCAATAACACTATCTAAAAAATTTTTATGATCATTCAGTTGCTGTTCAGCTATTTTTCTCTCTGTGACTTCCAGAAACATAGTAGCCATTGTGTTAGGCATTGTCTGAAAAGCGTAAACTTCAAAGGTACCAGTAATTTGATCATCATGATAATCTATCTGGTCAGTATGCCAGGTTATCCCCTTCTTTGCTGCTTCCCGGTAACGAAAAGGCACTTCTGTATTCCTAAAGCCAGGGAATGCCTCTTCAATGGTTTTCCCAATAAATTGAGTATGACTAATACCTAATATCTTATCAGCTGCAGCATTAGCTCCACTAAAAATCAAGTTATCTGCTTCGTCACAATAAAAAACAAACATTCCCATTGGAGAGTTTTCAGTCACACTGCGAAATCGTTCTTCACTTAACCGAAGTTTTTCCTGTTGGCTTTTCTTAATTTCTGTAATATCTGCTGCTGTTCCTGTTACCCCAATCAACTTTCCAGCAGCATCTTTAATAACACGAGCATTAAGGCTAAGGTAAACAGGCGTACCATCTTTTTTTAAATGTTCTGTCTCATAATGAAAGTGATCTTTTCCCTCTAAAATTTCTTTGAATACCTCCATATCTTTTAAATACTGTTCATTTGACATAAAGTCACGAAAGGGTCGACCCAACATCTCTTTTGCTTCATATCCATAAATTTTTTGAACAGCATGATCATTTAAATATGTATAAGTTCCATTTGAATCTGTTGACCAAACTAAATCATTAGATAACTCAACTAAATTACGATATTTTTCTTCACTTCTTTTTAAATTTTCTTCAGCAATTCTGCGATCTTGAATAATGGTCATCACACCACGAACACCTTTGAACTGGTTTTCTATAAATACCGGGTTACTGGAAGAACTCACCCAAACTTCTTGTCCTTGCTTTGAGATAACCCGGTATTCATCGTTTTTTCTGTTCCCTTTTTGAGTATCCTCAAATCCTTTAACAACTCGTGATAAGTCTTTGAGGCTGACATATTCGGTAAAGGAATGTTCATATAATTCATCAGGAGAATAGCCAAGATTCAACTCTACCTGGGGACTGATATAAGTGATGATTCCATCTTCATTAGTTGAATAAATAATGTCATTGATACTTTCAATTAATAAACGATACTCATTTTCACTATCTTTCAGTTTATTTTCCCACTTAGTTTTGTATAACGTCAATTCTAGTGCTGTTAATAAATGATTGGAATCAATGGGTTTAGTTACAAATTGTAAATATATTGAGTCTTTTTCTTTAGTGGTAATTTCTTCTTTTTCATTTAAAACATAAAGAATAGGATAAGTTTTATCATTTACAACAAAATGACTCCCTTGGGTATTGCTTATTTTTTTTGACAATGACCATTCTAGAATAATCAGATCAGGAGTATGTTTTTTTAAAAAGGTTTCCAACTCATTAACTTTTTCCAGTATGCCTATAACCTGATATCCCTGCTCTTCCAGTGCTTGCTTAAAAGAAAGAGCAATAATGGAATCATCTTCAACAATGAGTACTTTTGATTTTTTCATATTGTAATCCTAATCTGAAGTTAAAAATCAATATTACTTTCTAATACCATTATACCTTAATCCTTATTGATTACTAATATTTTATTCTTTTAAATAAAAATAGTTACAAATTGACTCAATTTATCTAATCACCTATAATGATAGAGGAATTCTTTATGGCATTCCTATTCTTTAATTTCTATTGTCTGAAAGATTTATCGAAATGACTAAACCTGAAACAATTGATAATGATTTACTGAAAAAACAAGTGCTGGATCTTCTCCAGCAGTTTAAAGATGATACATATGTTCCTGCTAGTGTTTACCGGTTTCAATTAAACCGTGATTTTCCTTTTTCTCAAGCCACTAAATACCTTCCTTATTTAAAGGAATTAGGTATCGATGCTATCTATTGTTCTCCTTATTATCAGGCAAAACCTGGTAGTCCTCATGGCTATAATGTTACAGATAGCAATAAAATTAATCCGGAAATCGGCAGTTATGACGATTTTCTTAGTTTTTGTCAAATTTTGAATGATAACCAATTACATCAAATCATAGATGTAGTTCCCAATCATATGGGAATTATTGGCAATAATAATCCTTATTGGATGGATGTTTTAGAAAACGGGGCGGGTGCTGAATTTGCATATTTTTTCGATATTGATTGGGATCCTTTAAAAAAAGAACTACACAATAAAGTTTTGCTGCCAGTTTTAGGAAAACAATATGGAAATGCATTGGAAAGCCAGGAATTAAAACTGGAATATCACAGTCATAATTTCAGCATTAGATATTATCAACACATATTTCCAGTTGCTCCCGAAACCTACCCGGAAATTTTAGAAAATGGCATTGAATTTTTAGATAACCAAAAAAATAATCCGGATTATCAGGAATATCTCAGTATCATTCATGGTTTTAAAAATATCCCAATTGCTAAAAATGCCAATCCCAAAAAGTTAGGGGAACGGTATCGAGAGAAAGAAGTCACAAAAAAAAGACTGGCCGCTTTACTGGAACGGTCACAACCCATAAGAGATTTTATTAATAGTCGTATTGAATTATATAATGGGAAAATTGAAGATCCCACTAGTTTTAATCATATGGATCAATTACTCAACAGGCAGCATTATCGAATAGCCTTTTGGAAAGTTGCCAGTGAAGAGATTAATTATCGCCGTTTTTTTAATATAAATGAACTTGCAGCCATCCGAATGGAAGATGATCGTGTATTTGAAACTTATCATCAATTAATTTTCCAATTAATTAAAGAAAATAAAGTACATGGTATTCGAATTGACCACCCTGATGGATTATATGATCCTGATGGCTATTTTAAAAAGCTGCAATTAACCTATATCGAACAAATCATCTTTGATAAATTAAGCAAAGAGTATCACTCATTAAGTCAAGATATTAAAACAAGAGTCAAAGACATTATTCAGGAGAACCAGGCCCAGCCCATTAATCCTCTCTATATTGTGATTGAAAAAATTTTAGAAAGAAAAGAAAACCTACCTGAATCCTGGCGTATTCATGGTACGGTAGGTTATGATTTTTTAAACCAGTTAAATGGCCTTTTTATAAATAGGGAAAATGGATATGTTTTTGATGATTTTTATCGAAATGTTATTGGTTTTGATAGAGATTTTGAAGAACTACTTTATGAAAAAAAGCTGTTTTTTGCTGCAAATGATATGCCAAGTGAAATCAATTTACTCGGTTACTCCCTTAACAAAATATCAGAGTTAAACCGCCATTTTCGTGACTTTACTATTTATAATTTAATTAATGCAGTTCGTGAAATTATTGCTTGTTTTCCAGTTTATCGAACCTATATTACTGAAAACACAGAAAAAATCACGGATCGAGATGAAAAATTCATTTATATTGCCATAGAAAAAGCTAAACATTACAATCCTGTTGCTGATCGTAGTATTTATGATTTTATCCACTCTATTCTCAATTTAAAATTGGAAGAAAGCATTTCTGAGAAAGAAAAAAAACTATACCGGGCATTTATTTCCCGATTTCAACAAATTGCTAGCCCTATTATGGCCAAAGGTTTGGAAGATACCGTTTTTTACATTTACAACCGTTTTATATCTTTAAATGAAGTGGGTGGTGATCCTCTTCATTTTTCCTATTCCCCCTCTGAATTTCATCGGCAGAATAATGAACGGAGTAAAAAGTGGCCCTATGGAATGTTAACCAACTCTACCCATGATACAAAACGAAGTTTTGATGTAAGAATGCGTCTGAATGTGATTAGTGAGGATTTTGATACCTGGAAAATCTATTTTAAAAGATGGTCAAAAATTAATAAAAAACATAAAACTCTCATCAATGGACAATATTACCCGGAAAGTAATACAGAATATTTAATTTATCAATCCTTAATTGGTATTTGGCCGGATTACCCTATCAGTAAAGAGTACTGGAATACTTACACAGATCGAGTCTGGGAATATATAGAAAAAGCGATTAAAGAAGCGAAACTTCTCACCAACTGGGTCAATCCAAATCTTGAATATGAAACAGCAGTAAAAAACTTCATCTACAAAATCATGGAAAATAAGGGCCGAAATTTTTTCCTGAAAATCTTTCTCCCTTATCAACAAAATATATCCCGTCTTGGTAAATTTAACTCCCTTTCTGCCCTCAATATCACTCTTGGTAGCCCAGGTGTAATCGATGTTTATCAGGGAACAGACCTTTGGAACTATACTCTAGTGGATCCGGACAACCGTAGACAGGTAGATTTTGACTTGCGCTGGCATTTACTGAATCGGGTCAAAGAACTGGATTGTTCAGAAAAATCACTTTCTGATAAAATGAATGAATTATTAACGGAAAAAAAAGATAGCAGAATCAAGATTTTTACATTTTGGAAAGGGCTGCATTTTCGTAAAAAATATAAAGAACTAATATTGAACGCAGAATATATCTCATTGGAAATTACTGGAAATAAGGTCGATCATATCATTGCCTTTCTCAGAAAAAAACAGGATCGTTATGTTATAGTTGTTTCTTCACGCTTTTATTCATTACTTTTAGAAAATGATCAATCTTTACCAATTAATGAGTGCTGGCAAGACAATCATCTCATTTTACCTGATGATCTAAGATTGTCTTCACTCAAGGATATATACACAAATGCAGAAATCAAAACAGAAAAATATCAAGGTAAATCCTCTTTAAATTTGCAAAAAGTTTTAAAATATCTACCGTACTCAATTTTAACAAATAGTGAATCTTAAAAAAGGAAGTTTATGAACAACTGGAAACTCTCTACAGGTGCAAATCTGTTAGATAACGGCAATATTTCATTTAAAGTCTGGGCCCCCAACTGTCAAAGTGTTTCAGTTGAAATCATAAAAAAAGAAAAAACTATTACCTGTCCCTTATTGAAAGAAGAGAATGGATACTTTTATCTTGAGACCAATCAAGCAGAGGTTCAGGACAAATACTTTTATATTTTAAATCAAGAAAAAAAAAGGCCTGACCCTGTTTCCCGCTCCTTACCGGATACAGTACATGGCCCAACGAAAATTATTAATCATAAAAAGTATACCTGGCATGATCATGAATGGCAAGGTATAAAGCAGTCTGATTTGATTTTTTATGAACTCCATGTAGGTACTTTCTCCTCATCAAATTCTTTTGCAGGAATTATTGAAAAACTTGATTACTTAAAAGATTTAGGAATAACCTGTTTAGAACTCATGCCAGTTAGTCGTTTCCCAGGAAAAAGGAACTGGGGATATGATGGAGTCTCTCCTTATGCTGTTCAAAATAGTTATGGTGATTATGATGGGTTAAAAGAACTCATCGATACCTGTCATCAAAAACAGTTAGCCTTCTGTCTGGATGTGGTTTATAATCATCTGGGACCAGAAGGTAATTATCTTCATGATTTTGGCCCTTATTTCACTGATCACTATAAAACTCCCTGGGGATGGGCACTAAATTATGATGGCTATGATTGTGAGCCGGTTAGAGAATACATGCTTAACAATGCCCTGTATTGGATTCATGAATTTCATGTCGATGTTCTGCGACTGGATGCTGTTCATAGTATTTTTGATTTCGGAGCATACCATTTTTTAGCTGAATTAGCTGATAAAATAAACCTGCAAAACCGGGATTTACTTCATGCACCTATTCTTATTGCAGAGAGTGATTTAAACGATGTAAAAATTATTCAACCAAAAGATAGTGGAGGCTATACCATTCATGGCCAATGGAGTGATGATTTTCATCACTCACTTCATTCTCTCAAAAAAAAAAAAAAAAATGGTTATTACAGCGATTTTGGCTCACTTCAACAATTTTGTAAAGCTCTACAAC